>JAAAOR010000028.1 GCA_009908735.1 Spirochaetota bacterium
CTCGACGGGTTGGCCTGATCGTGTGTCGGCCTGGGCTGCGCGTGCGCGGCGCGTTGACCCGTCCTACCGGCGGTGCTACTATGGCGGGTCATGGGCAAACGGCTTCTTATCGCCGGCAGGAACTCGAAGCTCATCGATGAGCTCGTGCGTGAGGCACGTGCGGCCGGCTATGAGGTAATTGCGACTCTCGACGAGCAGGCCGAGGATCGCACCGATTACGAGGGGCAGTTGCGCTGGGTGCGCTGGCGGAGGCGGTCTCCGCTTTCGGCGCGGACGGTGGTGCTGCAGGCAGCCGGTGTGGGCCCCGGCTTCGACGAGGCGCTGGTCATCCAAAGCCCTAACGCCGCGCGGGAGCCGCTCCACGAGCTTCAGTCCGCCGTCCTCGAGCAGGCGGTCGACGGCTCGATGAAAGGACCCCTTTTCATGCTGCGCGAGCTCATCACGCACTTCCAGAAGCGGGGCGGCGGTTCGATCGGCCTTGTGCTCTATCAGCCTGACGGAGAGGTGACCTCTCCTCTCGATGCCTGTACCGCGGGCGGTTTCCAGGGGGTTGCCGGCGGGCTTTTCACCTATTACCGAAACGAGCCGATCACGCTGCGCGGGTTCTCAGCCACCGAGGCCCAGCCGGCGGAGTTTGCTGCCTACATCATCGGGATTCTCGCCGAGGGCAAGGGTGAAGGCAAGTGGAGCCGGTTTTCCGCCCGGGGCGGCATCTTTTCACGGGCTCGCTCGCGTTGACCACGCGCGAATAGATCGGCTATTGTCGAGCCCATGAAAATATGGATGCGGCTTCTTGCCGGTAGCATCATCGGCGTGCTGCTCGGAACCTACCTTCCCGAGAGCGGCGGCGATACCGCCCGCCTCTTCGCGAGCATTTCCGAGTACGTTGTGAGCATTGCGCGCTATTTCCTGTTCCCGCTGGTATTCTTCGGCGTGATCATCGGGACCTCCGAGCTCACGGCCGAGCGCCGCCTGCTGCGTCTTTACGGGAAGACCATCGGGTTGCTTCTGGCCGCCACCGCGGTGAGTATCCTCATTGGGACCGGCGCTGTGCTTGCGGTCTCGCCGGGTCGCATCCCGCCCATCTTCCAGGAAGCTCCAGTGACCGACATTCCCGAGGTCGGTACCCTGCTCGAGCGCATTTTCCCCCGAAATCTCTTTGCCGCCTTCAGTCAGGGCGGTGATTTCCTGCTGCCGCTTCTCGCCCTCGGCATCTTCATCGGCCTCGCCTTGCACTACGACGAGTCGGCCGGCCAGAGCGTGAGCCAGTTTGTCGATTCGGCCTCTCGCGTGTTCTATCGTCTCAGCGCCTTCGTGGTCGAGATCCTCGGAATCGGAATGATCGCGGTGGCGGCGGCGATGGTCTTTGAAATTCGGGAAATCAACGATTTTCAGATATTCGCCTCGCTCATACTGACCGTCTCGGTCAGCGTGGGATTCATCGTGTTGGTGGTCTATCCGGTGATCATCTACTTTTTCGTAGACCGTGACAGTGCGCTGCCCTGGCTCTACGCCATGATCGCGCCGCTTCTCACGGGACTGTTCTCCGGGGACGTGTATTTCAGCTTGCCCACACTCGAGCGCGTCGGAAAGGAGAGTCTCGGCGTTCCGCGGCGCGCCGGGAGCGCCGTCTTTGCCCTCGCGGCGGTTTTCGGGAAAGCCGGGAGTGCCCTGGTGGCGGCGGCGAGCTTTATCTTGATACTTCGCTCTTACACGGCGCTGGAAATCACCTTGGCGCAGGTGCTGTGGGTGATGACGAGTACCTTTGGGGTCTCCTTCCTTCTCGGAGCCGTGCCGGGATCGGCGGCAATTGTTGCGCTCGCGATGCTGTCGAATCTCTACGGTCGCGGGATGGAGGAGGTGTTCCTCATCCTCTGGCCCGCGGCGCCCATCCTGATCAGCCTTGGTGTTGCCCTCGATGTGGCGACCGCCGGCTTCGTGGCGCAGGTGGTCGCCTCCACCGAGAAGATTCGGCGACGAGTGGACCAGTACGATTTTGTCTGAGCCGACGGTAGTGGGCACGCGGGCGGCGGCCTGCGTGCGCGGCGGCGCGCTACGGCGAGAGGCGAAGCTCGAGATTCGGGAGGATGATTGCCTCGTCGAAAAACTCTACCTCGTACTGCGTCCACAGGTTGTGGATGGGAAAGAATAGCCGCAGGTTGAGTCCGAAGCGCACGGTCTCGTTCAACCGATAGAGGAACGACCCGGTGATCTCGGGTTGGAGGAAGCGGGCCTCGGAGAAGAAGTACTCGTAGAGTCCGTCGAGCTCGGATCCCTCGATCGGCTCGGCGGGCAAGCGCAGGACGACCGACGGTGAGGCCCCCGCGAGAATCGCGAACTCCTCGGACAGTCTCCACTCGTAGAGGTAGGGAATGCTAAGGATGAGGCCGATGCTGCCGGCGATGTTCCCCGCGGTGGTGCCGGTCTCGATCTGCGTCGGCACGGCTTTGTCCGACGGGGTCTCGAGGTACTCCTGCCAGTAGAAAAACAGCGTCGGGGCGAAGCGCACCCGGGGTGCGAACTCGAGGTCCACGCCGAAGCCGCCGGTAAAGTTGAGCGGGCTCACGTCGCTTCCCTGCACGGGCTCGCCGTCTGAGTCGGTGGTGTAGCCGTTTCCGATCCAGGCCTGCCCGAGGTGCAGATCGAGCTCGCCGACTTCGAGGGCGTTTGCGGCGCCGGCGGCCGAAAGCAGCAGGGCGAGGATCAACGCTGTGCGCGCGGTCGTGCGGCTCATTCGGTGAGACTAACTATAACACGCTCGCGGACGCACCGCCATGTGTGACGGCGGTCGCCGGCGCCGGCCGCGCCCGTGTGGCAGTCGCGCTCAGTACGCCCGTGCAAACACGGCCACGTGCTTCGCGGGCTCGCCGCTGACAATACACCTTTTGCCGGCGGCCTCTTCTTCGTTTCCGGGGCGCAGCACGCGAATGGTCGCCTTGGTGTCCTCTTTGACCTTGAGCTCGGTTTCCTTCGTTCCCGACCAGGGGGCGACGGCAAATCCGCTCGTGGAGTTGAGAAACTCGCAGAACTCCTCGTAGTTGCCGTCGAACCGGCGGGTGTTTTCCTCGCGAAAGGCGCTTGCGCGCTCAAAGAGGTTGGATTGAATGTTTGCGAGGAGGTCCCGGACAGCATCTGCAATACCGTCGATGGGTACGGGGGTCTTCTCGCCGGTGTCGCGTCGCACGAGCACGGCTTTGTTGTCTTCCATGTCGCGGGGGCCGCACTCGACGCGGATCGGCACGCCGTAGAGCTCCCACTGGGAGAACTTGTAGCCGGGGCTTGCCGTATCGTCGGCGTCGAGCTCTGTGCGGAACTCCGCCCGCAGCTTCTCGTGGATGCCGCGCGCGTACGCAATCACCTCATCCTTGTTCTTGTTTTTGAAGATCGGAATGACGACGGTTTCGATGGGCGCGAGTCTGGGGGGCACGACGAGACCGGAATCATCGGAATGCATCATGATGAGCGCACCGACCAGGCGCGTTGAGACGCCCCAGGAGGTTGCCCACACGTATTCGAGCTCTCCGGTCTGCGTCTGGTAAGTCACGTCGAAGGCCTTTGCGAAGTTCTGACCGAGAAAATGCGACGTGCCGGCTTGCAGGGCCCGCTTGTCCTGTACCATGGCCTCGATGGCGTAGGTGTTCACCGCCCCGGCAAACTTTTCCTGCTCGGTTTTCACGCCGGTGAGTACCGGCATGGCCATCCACTCCTCAGCGAAGCGGCGGTAGACCTCGAGAATCTTGAGCGTTTCCTCCTGCGCCTCCTCGGCGGTGGCGTGGGCGGTGTGGCCCTCCTGCCAGAGGAACTCCATCGTCCTGAGGAAGAGGCGGGTACGCTTCTCCCAGCGCAGCACGTTGGCCCACTGGTTTATCAGAAGCGGAAGGTCGCGTTGCATGCGCTCCCACAGGGCGTATCCGCGCGGGCGGATGACCATCGTGCCCTTCACGGGGCTGTAATCGGCGAGCTCCGCGTTGAGGACGACGTCAACGTACCAGTCTGAGTAGTTTTCCTGCCTCGGCGTTATCCGTTCTGCCATGTAACCTCGGGTCGGTGTGAAATGTTCGCTATTCTAGGCAGGCCATTCCGGCCCTGTCAACCTGAAGATCGTTTGCCTACCCGCGGCGGTCGCAGTATCTTCGCTCGCGGAGCGCGTTGCGAGCGCGCGCTGGAGGAGGTTCTTGCGATGAAAAATCCCCGAGCTATGTCACGACGCACGGGTTTGATCTTGGCCGCATTTCTTGTTCTTGCCGGTGGTGGAGGGTGGGCGCAATCCCTCGAGGAGCTCTCGGAGCAGAGCCCTGCGCCCGAGCTGAGCCCCGAGGAGGTTGTCCGTATCCAGATGGACGCCTTTCGAAATAACGACGAGGAGGATCGCGGTATAGCCATTGCCTTCCGCTTCGCCTCCCCGAGCAACAAACAGATGACCGGGCCGCTGCCGCGGTTTCGGATGATGATGAGGAACCCCCTCTACAGGCCGATGCTCAACGCCGATGGAATCGAGATCGGGGTCGTCGATGTCAGGGAACGCGTGGCCCGCGTTGAGGTATCTACCGTCTCGCCGGAGGGTGAGCGCAGCTTCTACGCCTTCTTCCTCGGTAAGCAGCGTGGCGGCGAGTTTGCCGATTCGTGGATGACGGAGGCGGTTGAGGTCATTCCCGATGACGCCGTCGCCCCCGGCGGTAGCGTGTAACCGACCGCTGCGGTCGCGCGCAGCCGGGGCGCGCGCGGCAGCCGCATGCCGGCCTACGGATCGACCGCGGTGGTTTCCACCATGTAGCGAACCGTCTTTCCGGTCTCGTGGAGTGTTTCCTTCTGCACCACGAATACGAGCGATGCCTCGGTGGGGCCGAGGTAGATATGGCTGATGCGGTACTGGCTCACGCCCTCGCGGTAATAGTCGGGAAGACCGATGGTGCGCTCCCGCGTGGTACCGCCGTCGGAGGTCACGGCAAGCTCGATATGAAACGCGGCGCTCACATCCGTGTCGCCGCCGCGGCGTGATTGGATGAGCTCGACCTGATAGCGGTTACCGGTGTTGAAATCGCGGAAGTCTATGCTGGACTTTGGCTCCTCGCCGTCGACGAGCAGGTATACGATGCGGCCGGGCCGCAGGTGATTTATTCCGTAGCGCTCAACGAGCCCTGCGCTCTCGCCGAGCAAAGTGTAGAACGCACCACTTCCGTCCATTCCCGGTGAGAGCTCGGTGTCGTAGCGTCCCCGCCGTACCCCATCGTTCTCGAACACGTTTCGTGCTACATCGACCGCGTAGAGCTCGGCGAAGGGGGTTGAGGCCTCCGAGTCGATCCCGTACTGGGCGAACATGAACGACTCTGCGTTCTCGGAGAAACCGAGGTTCACGAAGCTCGCAACGTCACCGGCGCACAGGTAGCTCGAGGTTACGAGCAGTAGGGCTATGAGTGTGAGTGCGCGTCTGTGCATCAGCCATGCCTCCCTTCTCTAAGAGTATCGAACAATACGCGCCGCACTATAGTGTTTTTCGCGGTGCCTTCGTTATACTGTCGCCCATGACGCTCGTCGCCCGCAACGCGCTTTTGCGCATCGGTCTGCTCTTCGTGTTTGTTTTTCTGCTGGTTTTCAGCGCTGGCGCGGTGTTTGTGATGGTTGCTGACATTTCGCTGCCCCTGGGCGAGCTGCAAGCGGGGCAGAGTTGGCTGGGACTGAGCTGGGACTCCGGCGAATACCAGATATACTGGTTGCTCGGGGGCGTGTTCGTGCAGGGGGTGGCCTCGTTCCTGGGCCTGTGGACCATGCTCCGAATGCTTCGAAAGACCACCGCCCCGGAGATGTTTTTCTTCTCGGTCTTTGTTTTTACCCTTGCCATCGACCTGGTCAAGGGCGGGCAGCTCTTCATCCTCATCATGCAGTATCCGCCGGTCTACGGAGCCATGCTGACCCGCCTCCTCCACTTTGGCCACTTCTTCGGCATATTCT
>JAAAOR010000110.1 GCA_009908735.1 Spirochaetota bacterium
TGTTCGACCACATCGTGCGTACATCGGCCTCGAGAGCCAGAATCTCACGGTCGAGGACGAAGGGAACCGAGGTAACCTCCACCACCCGCGTGAGCGAATCGCCATTGATGCGGTCAACGAGGGCCATGATGCGACTTTCCCGCTGCGCAACCGGAACGGTGGCGCAGGAGGAGATGAGAACGACCGCGGCAATCAGTAGCAGGAAACGTGTTCGCATGTTCACTGAAGATCATAGCCGCGGATTACGGGAAAATCAATATTCAGCGACGATCGGTTTCTGCGCGTGGCGGTAATCGTCGAGAAAGGCATCGTAGGCGCCCATGATGTCGCGCACGATCTCGGGAATCTCGAAGTGGTGGTCCTCGATGCGCGAGACCGGAATCACCTTGCTCGAGGTACTCGTGAGAAAGTAGCCCCTCCAGGTGCCCACTTCACTCTGGGGAAGCGGGCGCTCGAGAACGTCAATTCCGCGCTGCTCGAGCACTTCCTCTAGCGTGAGCTTCGTCACCCCGAGCAGGGACGACTCCTTTGGTGGCTGGTACACGGTTGCCCCATCGGTGTAGAAAATATTGGTCCGGGTGCCCTCGGTAATCTCTCCTGCGCGGTTGACGAGGAGTGCGTCATAGGCCCCGAGGCCCCGCGCCCTGCGGTAGGCAAGCGTGCTCGTAAGCATATCGAGGGATTTCGCCTGCGGGTATCGCCGCTCGCCCTCAAAACAGACCACGGTGGCCCCATCACGGTAGAGCTCGCGGTGCGGAAAGAGGGGATTCAGCATGAATACGTAGAGATGCGCACCCTCGGCGGCGTCGATGTCGGGCGAGCCGATGAGAAGCATCTTGATGTTCGCATCTCGCATCCCGTTGGCCCGGGCAAGATCGAGCACCGACCGCTCGATACCCTCGCGAGAGAATGGATGGGCGAGCCGGATGATCTCGGCGGAATGCAGCAACCTGTCGGCGTGGCGGTCAGGAAAAAAGACAACGCCCTTTCTGAGCTTCAGCGTCTCGTAGACGCCGTAGCCGTAGGCAAAGTTGATGTCGTCTATGGGTACGACGGCCTCGGCTGCGGGCCTGAGCTTGCCGTTGAATGCGTAATGCTGTCCGATCATGTGCGCATGTCCCTCCTATCGCTTCCCCGCCATCGCCTCGGCGATGTTGAGACGCGCCGCCGGGGGCTACTCCGCAGGCTTTCGGCGAACGCTGAACTCTTTTCGGTTCGCAGGCTCACCGGCCGCGGCGTGCTCGCGCGCTTCCTCGTAGAGAAGCTCCTGGCTTCGAACCGGAGTCTCTCCGAATCGAGGGGTGCGGCGGAGCCAGCTGCCGTCGGGCTGCAGCACACGGGCCTTCACGGTGTCGCGAAAGCACACTTCGAGTACATGCTTGATACGCTTTTTCAGCGGCATGCTCTCCACCGGGAAGAGCAGCTCCACGCGGCGATCGAGGTTCCGTGGCATCCAGTCCGCGCTCGAGAGGTAGACATCCCAGGCGCCGCCGTTGTGGAAGTAGAAGGCCCGCCCGTGCTCGAGGAGACGATCCACGATGCTCACGACGGTGATATTCTCGCTCATCCCGGCCACTCCGGGCACCAGCATGCAGATCCCACGCACGTTGAGCTGCACCCGCACCCCCGCCTGCGAGGCGCGGTAGAGGGCATCGATGATTTCCGGGTGGGCCAGAGAGTTCAGCTTTGCCATGATGAGCCCCGGCGTGTCGGTTGAGGCCCGCTGCGCCTCGCGCTCGATGAGTTGCAGCAGGCGCGTCTTGAGCCCCACCGGGGCGAGGGCAAGCCGAGTGAGCGCGGGAATAGCGGAGTACCCACTTATCGCGTTGAAAAAGAGGTTCGTCTCGTAGGCGATCTCCTCACGGGTGGTGAGCATGCCGTAGTCGGTGTAGAGCGTGGCCGTTTTGTCGTTGTAGTTGCCCGTTCCGAGATGAACGTAGCGAACCACGCCCTCGCTCTCGCGCCGAACGATCATCATCGCCTTTGCGTGCACTTTGAGCTGGGCGATGCCGTAAATCACGATCACCCCGGCTCGCTCGAGCCGTTCTGCCCAGCGGATGTTTCGCTGCTCGTCGAACCTTGCCTTGAGCTCGACGAGGGCGGTTACCTGCTTGCCGTTCTCGGCGGCCTCCTCGAGTGCTCGCACAATGGGAGAGTCTCCGCTCGTTCTATAGAGTGTCATCTTTATGGCAAGCACCTGCGGATCGACGGCGGCCTGCTGCACCAGACGAATGACCGGCTCGAAGGACTCGTAGGGCTGGTGCAAGAACGCATCGCGCCGCTTTAGTATGGCGAAAAAGGAATCCTCCTCGGCAAGGTCCCGCGGCGGCATCGGCGGCATGCTTTCGTTTCGCAGACGATCGAACCCGGTGAGATTGGAAAGGCCCATGAGATCGCCCAGGCCAAGCGGGCTTGCCGTAGCGTAGATGTAGCGGCTCTCGAGCCCCAGCGCCTCCCGCAGGCGATCGCCGACGGCTTCGGAGTCTGTCGTTACCGTAAGGCACACCGCTTCCGAGTGCTCCCTGCTCTCGAGCACTTGCTCCATGGCCTCCACGAAATCCTCATCGCGCTCTTCATCCACGCCGAGGTCGGCATCACGAGTTACACGAAAGCAGCCTGAGCCGGTAATCCGATACCCCGGAAAGAGCTGGTCGGCGTTTTCGACGATCACGTCCTCGAGAAGCGTGAACGTCACCCCGTGCTCCTTCGCCGGAAGATACACGATGCGCTCGAGCGCCGGCGGCAGTTGGACGACGGCCAGAAGCTCCCGCCCGTCCGTTTCGCCACCGAGGCGCTGCATGTCGGGCTGCTCGTCGGGCTTCAGCAGAAAGGCGATATGCAGCCGGTTGTTCCCCGCAACGGGAAGCGGTGCCCGCGGCTCGTGGCGTACCGGCGTCAGCACCGGAAACACCCCTTTCACGAAGAAATCCCTCACGAAACCGCGTTGGCTACCGGTGTACTGGCCCGACCGCGCCCAGACGATCCCCTCACGTTCGAGCGCCGGGATAATATCGTTCCACAGGCCGTCGTACGTGGCGCCAATGATCTCTTTCGCCCTCTCGGCGATGCGGGCGAGCTGGGTATCGGGGCTCAGACCGGAGGGATCCCGTGGCGAGACGCCCTTGGCCTGTTGGCGCTTGAGACTCGCGACCCTTACCATGAAGAACTCGTCGAAGTTCGACGAGACGATGCAGAGAAACTTCCACCGCTCCAAAAGCGGGTTGGAATCGTCGAGCCCCTCCTCGAGCACGCGGGCGTTGAATTCAAGCCAGCTCAAGTCGCGGCTGAAGTAGCGCGGCACCTCACTGCCTGTCATGTAATCCCCTTTAACCTTTTAGACCGCCACAACCTGGTAGCCGTAGACCTCTTCAAACATCTCCGCCTTGAGCTCGAGCCCGTGCTTCTCCGCCGAGATATCTCCCGCGTAATCACAGTAGAGGGTAACGAGGTCCTCGTCTTTCTCGACCCGGAAGTCACGAATGCGCTGATTGTGCCCGCGGTCGAGGGCGTCCGCAACGCGCAGCATAGCGGCAAGCTTCATCACGCGGATACGCTGCTCGCGGCGCAGGGAAATGAAACTCGTGTGCGAGGAGTTCGGCATAGCTTTTCGGTGATAGCGTACGATGTGCGATACGATGGCGATATCCGATCGTGAGAGCCCGAAGATCTCGGAGTTGGCCACGATGTACTGCCCGTGCTTGTGATGACCGCTTGCGCGGATGTAGTTACCGATATCATGGAGAATTGCCGCAACCTCGAGAAGCATGCGCGCATGCTTGTCCATCCCGTGGTCGTCCTCGAGCTGATCGAAGAGAGAGAGGGCGAGCTTTCGCACATGCGTCGCGTGGGGTTCGTCAACGCGGTACTTCTTGCCGAGATTCGCCGCTGATGCCACGACCTGGGTGTAGAACTCTCGCTCGACTTCCTTGCTGGTACCGAGGGCAAAGTTCAAGAGCACGCCTTCGCGGATGCTCACGTCGGGAACGATGAGTTGCTGTGCCTGCGTTGAATCGAGAAACATCTTGAGAATGAGCAGCGCGGGGATGAGACCCTCGGCTTCGTTGTAGGTGACCTCGAGCTCGGAGACAAGCTCGTCGAGGGAGTAGCCCTCCAAGCGGGCGATGAGACCGTTAAAATCTTCGCGCTCGACCACACTGAACCCAGCTTGCTCCTTGCGTCCGGCGCGGGCTGCGGCGAGGCGCGCGTCTCCGCCGACGGCAACAAAAAAACGAATGGAGTCCATGCGCATCTCTGCGTTGAGGATCTCCTGGGTCACACGGATGTTCTCTCGCAGGAACGTTTCAAGGTCTTCGGTGGACTCCCAGCTTGCCCGAACCTGTTGCTCGAGGCGTATGGTGCCGAGCCTGAGAGAGTGCGCGGCTGCCATCTTGCCCCGGCGAAGCATCATGACCTCGGTCGTGCCGCCGCCTACCTCGATGATGAGCGAGTTCGCGCGGGAGAACCGCGGGCGCATGTGGTCGACCGCGTGCTGCACCGCGAGGTAGGTGAGGTGATTTTCCTCGACACCTTCCACGATATCGATACGAAACCCCGTGCGCATGTACACCCGGTCGAGAAAGGTATCGCGGTTCTTTGCCTCTCGAATGGCGCTCGTGGCGATGACCCGCACATCATCCTCGGCGATCTGCCAGCCCTCCAGCATCTCCCGAAAACCGGTAAGGATCTTGATCGCCTGCCGCATGGAGTCCCCGGAGAGATAGCCGTCGACGAACACGTCGCGTCCGAGTCCGACAGGCTTGCCGGCCCGGTCGAGACGACGCCAGTGACCCGCGTCATCGATCTCGGCGATGACCATGCGGATGGCGGAGGAGCCCATATCTATAACGGCCACTGTTTTCGTCTTCGTACGGCTAATCTGTTCGGTTGTGCTCATGTTTGATGTTCCCGGGCAAGCGCGGCGGCGCCGATGACGGTGGAATCGTCCCCGAGCTCGGCCTGCTTCACGCTGACAATGGAGACGAGGCGGCTCATCGCATGCTTACGCATGGCGGATTCCGCCTGTTCAATATACGGAGCCCCCAGCTTTTCAACAAGGCCGCCGCCGATGATGATAAGCTCGGGATTGAAGATGTTCACGCAGTTTGCCATCCCGATACCGAGATGGCGGGCCGCCCGCTCGACCAGGTCCACTACGGCCGACTCCTGCTCACGCCATCCCTTTTCGATGACGGCGCTCTTTATTGCCGCGAAGTCCGACCCCGCCTTTTTGTATATTGTGGGGACGCTACCGGTGGTCGCCAGCGCCACGAGATCTTTTGCGATGGCGGTCTTCGACGCCATGGCCTCGAGACAACCGTACTGACCGCAGCCGCAGCGTCTCCCATCGACCTGGATGATCATATGACCGATCTCGCCGGCGCCGCCGGTTGCCCCCCGGAAGAGCCGTCCGTCGAAGATGAGCCCGCCGCCGAGCCCGGTGCCGGGGAAGAGTCCAACGATGTGACTGAATCCTCGGCCGGCGCCGGAAACATACTCGCCGTAGGTACCTGCATTCACGTCGTTTTCAAGAAACACCGGCACCTCGAGCTCTGCCGAAAGGCGGTCGCGAATCGGAAAGTTCTCCAGACCCAGGTTCGGCGTCTCGAGCACGATACCGTTCTCGAAGTCGACCGGCCCGGGGCACGCAACGCCGATTGCCGAAATCTCCTTCGGCTTTGCCCCGGCGTCATCGAGCGCATCCTTGATTACCTCCACCATCTTCTCGAGAACTGCTTCGTTGTCTCTGGATTTTCCGACTTTTTCCTTTGCCCGCCCGAGCGGGGTGTAGGCCTCGTCGAACACGACGGCGAGAAGCTTC
>JAAAOR010000113.1 GCA_009908735.1 Spirochaetota bacterium
TCTCATGAGGGACGAGAAGCTCAAGGAGCAGATCGACGAGATAATCCGGGATATCCACGATAACGAGGACCCGGACGAGATGAACGCCTTTCGGAAGCTCATACGCAAGCGTGTGCCGTTCTTCCGCCGCGGCTACTTCGCCGCGTATCTGCTCAAACACTACAGCACACCGTCGAAATCCGGCAAACCGTCCAAGCCGGCAAGACCGACCAAGCAGACCGATAAGAGCGGCGACTTTGCTACAGTGTTTGTCGGCGTCGGGAAGAACCGTAAGGTGTTTCCTCGCGACCTCATCCAGCTCTTCACGGGTGTTGACGGCGTGACCTCCGACGATATCGGGCAGATCAAGATCCTCGATAAGTACTCCTTCATTGAGCTGTCGAAGGGCAAGGCGCAGGGGGCAATCGACGAGCTAAGCGGCAAGGAATACCGCGGTCGAAAGCTCAACGTGAACTACGCTCGCAAGGTCGACTGACTCACGGCAGAACGTTACGACGAGCTTTATCGGTTCGAACTGAGGCGGCTAGAACATGAGCCGACTTACGAGCAGCAGTGCAATATAGAAGTTGATCCCCATAGCGGCGAGTAGGATTGCAACGGCCGCGACCTCGAGGCGCTGCGCGGCCCGCTCGCACCGGCGGGCGAGGCTCGACGGTTCCCCGGGTATGACGAGCAATCCCGCCATCGGATCGTTCGGTCGCCGCAGACCGGCAACGCCGTCGGAACTCGCACCCGCAGCGGCGCCCACGCGGGGTGTTCCAAAGACGAAGTAGCGCGCCGGCTCAGCCGGGGCTACGCCCACATCCACTTTTCGCGCGCCGGCGCGAACGAGCTCGGAGGCGACGGTCGCGTCCACGGTGCGCACCACGTAGGCCTCGCCGTCGGGAAGCAGTGTCTCGCCGCGTGTATCGAAATCGTGGCGAAGTGGCAACCGCAGGATGTCACGCTCGGCGCGGAGATAGCGCCCGCGGCGCCACATGCGGCGGTAAAGCGGAAACGAGATGAAGCCGGGTGGCAGCAGGGGTAGCATCGGCATGAGGGAACAGCTTACCGCCAGTATCGCCGCGGCCCGGTCCGCGGGTTCGCGCAGGAGTATGTAGGCGGCAAGAAGCAGCGCCAGCGAGCCGACTGCAAGCGAAGCAGGCGTGAGCAGGTTCCAGTATTCATTTCGCTGTCGGCCGGTCCATACCGAATGCGGAAGCACCTCTTCATCCGGTCCGTCGTAAAGGATAAGCAGGAGCTCATCGCTCCCTTCTCCGGCGCGAAACACCGGACGATCTCCCTCCAGCAGCAATGGCCCGGAGACGAACACGGGGGTCCGCTCGGCAAGCGTCGTCAGTCGGGACCACGGCACGCGGTCTGGGCTTTCCCCCGCGTAAGGCCAGGAAGGCTCCTGCCGGGCCCCGGCTGCGGGGAGCAGATAGGCGGAGGTACGGGCAACATCCGCTGCAACCGAAATGGCCCCGTCGTTGAGCCAGATTACATCATCATCCTCGATAGCCTCGAGGCGACCAAAGAAGCGATAGGTCCCCGCGACGTCCGTCGCGCGCCGCAGCTGCGAGAGAGCCCCGTAGGTCACCGTGGGCGCGCGAGCGGCGCTCACCAAAGCTCCTCGAAAGCGTCGCCACCTGCGCCGAACGGAGACGGCACCGACGCCGGGAATGATAAGGAAAAACGTACATGCAAGACCGAAGACCAGGTACCAGGTGCTCATCTTGTGAAATGCCGCCAACTAGAGTAGGCTGATAGTACCATGGTAGAGCGAATGGTCGTAGAGCCCGTGCACACAAACGTGTACGCGTTTGCCACCGCCAAGAAGGAATGCATCGTAATCGACCCCGGCGCCGATGGCCCGGCTATCGTTCGACGTCTCGAAGCCATGAATATGAAGCCCAAGGCAATCCTTCTGACCCACGGACACCTCGATCACTCCTCGGCAGTACGCTACATCCAGGATCACTACGAGGAAGAAGTACCCCTTGCCATTCATAAGGCCGACGCGAAGATGCTCGGCAAGAAAGCGCTGAACCTCCACCAAGAGCTCTTCGCCGGCATGGGTCCCGATGGAGAGGCGCTGTTCCAGGAACTATACACCCCCCTGCCCGACGCGGACATCAAGCTCGTCGACGGGGACACAATCCTCGATACCGACCTCACCGTCATCCATACGCCCGGACATACGCCCGGCAGTGTCTGTTTTTATTCCGAAGAGGAGAAGGCGGTATTTACCGGTGACACGCTGTTTTTTAAAGATATCGGTACCACCGATTCCGGCAAGGGAAACCGCAAGCAGCTGCTCAAAAGCATAACCGAGCGGCTCCTCACATTGCCACCTGAGACACGGCTCTACCCCGCGCACGGTCCCCTGTCCACCATTGAGCGTGAAGTAAAGAATAATCCGGTACTTCGCAAAGAAGGGGTGATCTGAGGCGGGCTAAACGAGGCCGTTGAGGATATTCCCGAGCGAGTCCGCCTGACCGGCATACCCTGATGCGGAGAGCTGCTGCAACACCTGGTGGAGTTGTGCCGAATAGCGCTCGATCATGGCGTCCACCTGCTGGGCGGAGGCGCCGTCGTCATCTGCGGTAAAGCGCTCGGCGCTCTTCATACGGGCAAGTCTCTCGATGAGGCTGTCGAGAACCTGCAGCTTCTGAATGCTGAAACCGCCCGCCTCGCCGGACGGTGGCACCCCCTGAATATGTTTCAGCCGCGCGTATCCGAGAGGACCGTTCACAGGAAGTGCGAGCTTCCCCATCCCGTAGCGCGCCCTCACCAGGCTCGTCACAGGCACCGTCTGTGGTCCATTGGAAATACTTGCATCAAGCATTTCTCCATCCTCCAATTACAGTTATCGGAAAATGGGAGGCGGACCTTAGCGATGTGGGGGATTCGGTCTGCGGGCGCGTCAGCGGTTGCGGCGCTCGAGCTCGTTCTGGTATTCGATACGATAGAGCGCGTACGGGATGGCTTCGAGGCGCTCCTTTGGAATCGGCGTGCCACTCTTGAGGCAAATACCGTATTTGCCGGCCTCTATGCGTGCAAGCGCGGCGTCTATCAGGTTCAGCCGCTTCATTTCCTGAGCGCCGAGGGCGTCAAGCACCCGCTTATCTACGTCGGTGCTTGCGATGTCCACGAGATCTTTGGAGTCATCGGTGTCGATAATGTTCTGAAAGTCTTCGTTCTCCGCCATGAGATTGTCGAGGATCTCCTTCTTCATGGTGAGGAGCTTCTGTCTCATACGCTCAACGAACTCTTTGTCCATCTTATCCCTCTGCCGAAATATGGCGCCTCACAATGATAGAAAGGTGGGGAAAAGTCAATACTTCTCAGGATCTGCGGCAGGGTATATATGCCGTGAAACAAAGAATCTGCGTTGACAAAGGCGGCAGTTTCACATAGCGTTATGAGAACGATATTTATACGGCTCGAGGAGGTTTCGTGGCCAAAGAAGAAGCCATTGAAGTGGAAGGCATCGTAAAGGAATCACTTCCCAATACGATGTTTCGCGTTGAACTGAAGAACGGACACCTGATCCTCGCCCATCTCTCGGGCAAGATGCGCAAACACTACATTCGCATCGTACCCGGAGACAAAGTGAAAGTAGCACTCTCCCCCTACGACCTCAACCGCGGTCGCATCGTCTACCGAGAACGATGACGTAGCACCACCCACAGAGCGCCAGAGCCGCCGTCGCGCCGCTTCGGCGTACCCATCGCCCCCGTGTCGGGGTGTTTTTCGATAAACCGGCGAACAGCAGCACCGAGCACACCGCCGCTCTGCGAGTGCAGGCCCTTGCCGTGGACTATGAGCACTTTCCGATAGCCGGCGGCGAGCCCCGCCTCTACGAAGCGTCCCGTTGCCGCCAGGGCTTCCTCCACGGTCAACCCATGCAGGTCGATCTCGTCGTCGATGGGAAGTGATGCGGGACGAGGCCCAAGCCCGGACGTGCCGCCGGCGCCCTCAGCATCCAGCTTTTCGCCAGGATCCGGCGGATAGCGGTCGAGGAGTGATTCGAGCTGCTCTCGCCGCCGGCGCTGCGTCTCACTGTCCGCGCGTCGCTCGTTCTCTTCCCATTGCCTGAGAATATCCTCGAAACTCATCGCTTACTCACCAGCAACATACTCTCTTCCATCCAGCCTTCCACACCGAACCCGGTACGAATCAGGCGATACCCTCCGTAGCGGTCAAGCGGTGCCACTGCGGTGCCCGCCGGCAGCGAAAGCCACTGCTTTGCCTCGGCCACCGGCACCTGCTTGAGCACCGCCTCCTGCTGCTGGACCACCGCGGTCGGGCGGGCGGCACCTTGCAACGCATATACCATAAGCACCCCGGCGGCGATCATCAACAGGAGGGTCGAAATGAGCCCGATGGCGTAGCGCGCGGTGCCACCGCGGTTGATGGCAAACGCGAGGCCGCCCAGCAGATAGGCAAGCACGAAAAGCGCCACCATTGCCACGTCGGGATGGAACCGGGGGGCGACCTCCACCTGGCGATCCAGCCCGTACTGATCCTCGACCCAGGCCAGTCCCGCACGCGCATCATCAAACATGGGGCGGATGCGCAGTGACTCCCGCAGCGCGTAGACACTCTGTCCCCGCTCCTCGGCGAGATACGCGGTGTACCCGAGGTTGTAGAGAATGCCGGGACTGCGCGGGTAGTCCTCGTAGAGCGTTTCCAGACGCCACATAGCCTCGGCAATCCGGCCGTTCTCAAGCGCAGCAACGGATAGCTCGAGCTCCTCGCGGGGAAGGTCGCGCACTGGCGTCGCGGCAATGACAACCGCGGCGAACGGTAGGACGAGCAGCGAGACCACACCGGTGCGTTTCGCCGTCACACCAGCCCACGAGAGCGCGATAAGCACAAGCGGCGGCAGAAAGAGAAGATAAAAGGCGGGGATGCGGTACATCTCCACCGGCTCTACCCGCCGAATCTCGGCGACCCCGAGGGGCCCGAACGGCGTGCTCTCCTGGGCCTGAGCCACGGTCGCCTCGGCAGCCTGTACGTCGAGCGTGAATCGATAGGGTCCCTGAGCTCTGACCCGCCGGCTGTTCGGATCGAGCCAGTAAAAGCGCTCCACCACGACCTCGTGTTCACCTGGCTCCCGGGGTGCAACCCGGAGTCGGAGCTCACGCGAGCCGACCAGTCCCGCGGCTACCGGGGCGACCTCGCTTTGCTCTCCGATGGAACCGATCGTCATCTGCCCCGCATTCACCTCGGGGAAGCGGAAAAAGTCGAGGTTACCGGTTCCCTCCGCACGGAGGGTAAGAACGGAGGTGTCTCCCTCGGTGACTAGAGTCTCGGAGAGCTCGGCGGAGAACCGATAGTTGCCGACCGCGAGGGTGGTGCGGACCTCCTCGGGTAGCGGCTGTACATCCACCACGAGGGCATCCGCCCGTCGCGCCATCTCGCCGCGCCCGACAAGCGCCGAGGGGATGCGAAGCTCGCCGGGACTCGACGGCGTCATGAGAAACGTTGCGACGGGGTAGCGCAGCAGCTCGACCCCGGAAACGACCTCGCTTGCCACCGACCCGAGACCCTGCACCTCCTCGAAGACCGCGCCGCTCGGGGGCTCCACATCGATGGTCCCGGGGAAAGAGAAGCTCGTGGCCTTCTCTATCTCGAGGTACACGGGAACGGTTTGGCCCTCGTACACGGTTTCGGCGGGTAGATGCCAGGCGGCGTCAAAGGGCACGCGGGAGTCGCCGCTCGACAAACCAATCTCCACGAGGTGGCGCTCGGTCTGCCAGGTTCGCCCCTGCTCGTCGGAGAGTTGGACTGGCTCGAGGATTACACGCCCGGCCGCCTCCGCGCGGAAGGGTATCTCGATCTCCAGGCGGCCTCGGCTCAGCCCGGGGAAGCCGCTGCGCCCGGCCTCCACGATGGACGCGCCGGAGAGCTTGGTGATCGCCTGGGGGTACTCCGGTTCCTCGAGGGATAGCTCTGCAACCGGCAAATCGGTCGCGCGGATCATCAGCGAGAAGCGCTCACCCACACTGATTCGGGAGGGCTCCACAGTAGAGTCGAGCCCTTCCTGAGCCTGGAGGGCGTACGGCGCTGTAAGCGTTACTGCGAGAAGGACGAGCCGCGCTACCAGGCAGGCATGTCCGGCTCGTCTTCCACCTCTTCTGTGGCAAACCACCGGCTTCCCTCCTTTCTCCGAATGTACTCCAGTATTCGCACCGACTGCGCCGACGGCGCTCCGCCACTGCCGGTCTCGGAGGCATCCTCTCGGACCACTTGCTCGCTCGCCCGAACCTTTTCCAGTGCAAGCTCCAAGTTCACCTTGGCATCAACACTCCCCGGATCGATCTCGAGCGCGCGCTTGAATTGGGTGTAGGCATCCTGATACCGCCCCCGCTCGTGGTAGAATACACCCTTGTTGAAGGTCACTCCAAAGAGGATATCCGCATCGCCGCTTTCCTCGGCGCGTTGCCACATCCCGAGCGCTGCCTGAACCTCGCCGAGGGCGTAGTAAACGTTCCCGAGGTTATAGGCGATTTGAGCGCGATACTCGTCGTTCTCCCATGCCCGCAGATAGTCCACGGTCGCCCGCTGGAAGCGGCCCTGGCCGTAGGCATAATTCCCCCGGATGACACGAAGATGGGGCTCCGCGCCGCATCCGGAGAGCAGCACGACGGCCACAGCGGCGATGACAACCCGTCTCACACGACACCCCTCCATCGAAATACCCGCACGAAGACACTGAGCGACAGCGCAATCACCGCGAGGACCAGAAAGACGCGAAACCGTAGCACTGAGACCAGGCGAAAGCCCTCCCGCTCACGCCGCTCTTCAAACCCGCGGATCTCACGCATCAGCCCTCCGAACGCCTCACCGCCGGAACCCCGGAATGAGGACCCGCCCGAGGCGCGGGCTATATCCTCCATGATAGTCGGGTCGGCGCGGGAGAACACCACGTTTCCCTCGGCGTCGGTAAGCCGGCGGCCGTCTGAAAGAGTGATAGTCGAGCCCTCCGGAGAGCCGAAGGTCACGGTGAAGATGGGCACGCCCGCGGCTCCGGCTACCTGAGCCGGACGCATGGGATTTCCCCGGTGCTGCTCGCCGTCGGAGAGAAGCACCAGAGCGCGGTTGCGGTTCGCTCCCTCGGGGAAGGCGGCAAACGCCGCCTCGAGCCCCTGCTCGAGGTCCGTCCCCGCGGCGGAGAGCACCTCTGTCCCCAATGAGCCGATGAAGGAGTCCACCGCGACCCTGTCCTCGGTTACCGGCACCGTCCGCAGCGCCTGCCCTGCAAAGACAACGATACCGAAGCGCGCCGTCCGGAGATCCTGCACGATGCCTTGCATCGTGTCGCGCGCCTCGACGATACGTCCCGTCTGGTCGCCGTCGTTTGCCCGCATGCTACGCGAGACATCCACCGCGAAGACGACATCGACACCGCTTCGATCCTCCTCCACCGAGCGCTGTCCCCAGGAGAAACCCGCCAGCGCGAGGACGGCGAAGGCCATGGCCAGCGTGAAGAAGAGCGATGAGAAAAACCACTTCACCAGATAAACCGTCAACACTGATTCGCGCCGCTGCCCGGCGAGCAGACCGAGGTCGTGCCGCCCGTTTCGGAACTGGTAGAACTGAAGTGCCGCAAGCGGGATCAGCGCCAGAAGCAGCCACAGGATGCGAGGATGCTCGATACTCATAGTACCTCCCGCAGCAGTAGCTTCCGAATCAAGAAGTCGAGGAGAAGTGCCCCGATTGCGAAGATGATGAGCGCCCGATGGCGTCGCTCGGTGTTGACCTCGATCCGCACCCGCTTCTCGGTCGTCTCGATTGAATCGATGGCCTCGAACACCGACTCGAGGGTGCCGCTCGTTCCGGCGTAGAAGTAGGCGCCGCCGGAGAGCGCGGCGATCTCGCGAAGAATCGCCTCGTCGAAACCGCCTTCGAAGGTGCCGCGGTAGACCTGTCCGGTCTGCGGGTCGGTAAACTCAATGGGAGCCTCGGTCTCGCTGCCGATTCCGATGGTGTAAATCCGGATGCCGATCTCGGTCGCAACCCGCGCAGCGGTCTCCGCGGGCACCTCCCCGGCATTATTCTCACCGTCGGTGAGAAGGATCATCACCTTCTCCGGCGCGTCGCTCGAGCGCAGGTGAAGAGCGCCCAGAGCAAGGCCCATGCCGATGGCGGTGCCGTCGCCGAGCTCCATGATGCGTAGCCCCTCCAGGACCTCGGCGAGCTTCCCGTAATCGGTAGTGGGTGGCACCCGCAGCGCCGCCTCCGCGCTGAAGCTCACGAGGCCGATGGGATCGTTCTCGCGTTCCTCGATGAAACGGCGGATGGTGTCACGTGCACTCTCGAAGCGGTTCACCGGCGCGAAGTCACGGGCCGCCATGCTCGGAGACTCGTCGAGCACGATCATCATGTCGATGCCGCGGTTGAGAAACACCCGCTCGCGGGTCACCTCGGCCGGCCCTCCGAGCGCGAAAATCAGCGCGACGACAGCGGACCAGAACGACAGGATTGCCAACGCGAAAATCGCGCGACGGGCGAAAAAGCTCGGCACGAATCCTCGCGCATTCCACACACGGTAGGCGAAGGGCAGCTTCCCGCCACGCTGCGGCCAGAAGTGGCGGAAGTACACCCCCAGGGGTACGAGAAGCAGGAGGAACAAATAACCGGGCGTCTCAAAGACCACGGCGAGTCCTCCCTCTCCCACGGGCCGTCACGTCGCGTGCCGTCGCGGCTCGGGCCGTGTCCTCCCGCGTCCTGTTGCGGGGGTCACGCTTTCGCTCGATATGGCGCAGCACCCGCATCACCGCCTCGAGGTGATCGGAGCGGGCGCGCGTGGAGGCACGCTGGCTCGCGAACTTCACCCGGTCGCCGAACTTGAAGACTTCGAGAACCGCTTCGCGGTCCTCCTCGGTGGGAATGTAGCGCTCAAGCTCCCCGGCGAGCTCTTCGGTGGTTGCAGAAAACGCCTCGGTGTGCATCCGTCGCGAGAGATAAGAGCGGAAATCCGAGAGTAGTTGAATGTAGAAATCGCGGTCACTCATCTCGTCCATCTCGTTTCCGAGCTGGCGCAGCGCGCGGTTGATGCGGCGGTACGGCAGAGCTTCACGATAGCGGGTTACCAGGTCGCTGAAACGTCGCCGGCCCCACCTGAAGAAGATGAACCACACGGCGGGCACGAGCACCAAAACCGCCACGGCGGCCGCCAACAGCGTACGGGTTGCGGGCAGGAGCAGTTGATCGCGCAACGGCGTCAGCTCCGCGCGGTTCTCGTCGAGGATGGATGGCACGGGGACGTTGATTCCCCGCAGGTAAACGTCGCCGAGGGCGATCGGCGGCAGGGTCTGGGTGCCGGGCTGATAGGGGGTAAAAGAGACGCGAAGCTCCCACCCGGTCGCGACCTCAGTAAGCCCCACACGGTGCAGCGTACCCCAGGGAATGGACGGCGAATCTTCGGGCAGTCTGGGTGCGGCTCCGGGCGAGGTGCGAAAGGCCACCCGCATCTCCACGCGGTCCCCCACGTAAAAGACCTGCGGGAGGAACGTGGTGCGCTCGATCTCCGCCTCCGGCGCCTCCTGTGTCTGCGCGCCGGTCGCGGGCGCGGGCAACAGGACCAGCACCGGTAAGGCAAGCGCCACCGGCAGCAGGAGCGACAGAAACACAGCCACCGCCCCGCTGTGTCGGGGGCGGACGTGGCGCCGCCTCATCTGGATTTCCTCCTGCGGAAGAACTCGATGAGGCGAGCAACGGGGTCGTCTTCGGTAGATACCTCGAGCGTGCCAATCCCGCGACGACGGCAGTCGCGCTGCCACTGCAGGCGCTGCACTTCCCAGTACTCGCGGTACTGCTTCCTGAACTTCCGCGAGCGACCCGAGGCCAGCATGGTGCGCCCCGTCTCGGGGTCCTCGAGTTGCACGAGGCCCGTACGCGGATACTCGAGGTCCATGGGGTCAAAAATGCGGATCGCGATTACGTCATGGCGCCGCGCAAGCAGGCTGAGCTCCCGGAGGTACCCGGTGGTCTTGAAGTCGGAGAGCACCACGCAGATGCCGCGGCGCTTTAGCGCCTCGCCGGCCGCCCGAAGTGCCAGCGATAGATCGGAGCCTGCCCCCCAGGGCTCGAAGGCAATCATGTCCTCCACCAGGCGCGTGGCATGCTTTCTCCCCTTCACCGGTGAGACCCAGTGCTCGATGCGATCGGTGAAAAAGACAGCCCCGACCTTGTCGTTGTTCTGCACCGCCGCAAACGTCAGCAGTGAGAACAGGACGCTCTGCACTTCCCGGCGTGATTCATGCTGGGCGCCGACGTTGAGCGACCCGGAGAGGTCGGCGATCATGAACAGGGTGAGCTCACGCTCCTCGCGGTATGTCTTGGAGAAGGCACTTGCCATCCGCGCGCTTACGTTCCAGTCGATGAGCCGCGCGTCGTCTCCCTCGACGTATTCGCGCACCTCGTCGAACTCGATGCCGGGACCCTTGAAGACCGAGCGATAGTTGCCCGCGAGCAGGCTTTCGACGAGCTTGTTTGAGAGAAGCTGCAGCTGTTTTACACGAGAGAGGATCCGTGCTCGGTCCATGAATGTGTACCGGTCGACGCGTCGGTCCTAAGGGACCGGCACCGCCGAGAGAAGGTAGTTCACCACGTCATCAGTCGTCAGCTCCTCCGCCTCGGCCTCGTAGGAAAGTACGATGCGGTGACGGAGCACCGGCCGGGAAATAGACTTGACGTCTTCCGGCACCACATAATCCCGTCCCTCGAACAGGGCTTTCACCTTGGCACATCGATAGAGGTAAATCGTCGCGCGCGGCGAGCCGCCGAACTCGATGTATCGCGAGAACGAATGTCCCCCCCGGCTCGTCTCACGGGAAGCGGTAACAAGAGAAACGATGTACTCCTCGATGCGCTCATCCACCGAAACGCGGGAGACGATGTCTTTCAGCCGGCGGATGTCGGGACGAAAGAGCACCGGCTTGAGCTCAACCTCCTGCTGGATGCCGATTCGCCTGAGGATGGAGAGCTCCTCCTCGGCGGTCGGGTAATTGACGGTGAGCTTCATGAGGAAACGGTCGAGCTGCGCCTCCGGCAGGGGATAGGTTCCCTCCTGCTCGATGGGGTTCTGCGTTGCGAGCACGAAGAAGGGGTCGGGCAGCCCGTAGGTCTGGTCGCCTATGGTCACCTGGCGCTCCTCCATCGACTCGAGCAGCGCCGATTGGACCTTTGCCGGTGCGCGGTTTATTTCATCCGCGAGCACGATATTGGAGAACACCGGGCCCTTTCGGGGCACGAACTCTCCGGTCTGCTGGCGGTAGACCATGTTTCCGACCAGGTCCGCCGGCAGGAGATCGGGGGTGAACTGTATGCGCTTGAAGCTCGAATCGATCACCGCGCTTATCGTCTTCACCGCCAGCGTCTTCGCAAGCCCCGGCACGCCCTCGAGAAGGACGTGACCGTTAGCGAGGATTCCCATCAAAAGGCCGTCGATCATCTCGGCCTGGCCTACAACCGCGCGGGAGATCTCGTCGCGCACTCGCGCGAGCATCTTGCTTGCTTCCCGGATCTCCGGGTTGGCCTGGGTCGACTGAAGCTCACTCATATTGCATCTCTCTTACGTTCTGTAATCGGCGTTCTCTCTCACGTACTCGTAGGAGAGATCGGACCCGAGCACCTGCGCGGATCCGGCGCCACTTTCAAGCGAAATACCGATTGCCACCTCGCGCTCGTGCCGGGGGTAGCCGACGGCGGCAGGGTCGGTGGATGCCGCCGAAAGATAATCCGAAAGCCGGCTTTCCTTCTCCCGATCAAGCGCGAAGGCTCCGGCCTCGAACACGGTCTCATCCCCTACTCTAACGCGCATCCGCTCCACATCCAGAGGAAGCCCGTTGTTTCCGGCGTAATCACCGACCGCCGATACGATGCGCCCGACGTTCGGGTCGTTACCGTACACCGCAGCCTTCACAAGCGGCGAGTTTACCACCGCCTTCGCCACCGCCTTCGCGTCGGACCCGCTCGGCGCCCCGTCGACATTGACGCGGATGACGTGGCCCGTGCCCTCGCCGTTACGCACGATATCGGCGGCAAGATCGCGGCACACGCGATCGAGCGCGGACCGAAAGTTCTCGCGACCAGCCGGCGGTTTGCGGTTGGAGCTCATCGCAAGCACCATATCGCTCGTGCTCTGATCGCCGTCGATGCTGATGCTGTTAAAGCTGCCCTCTACGACCCCGGCGAGGGCCACTCGGAGCTCCTCACGCGAGATGGTGACATCGGTGAGGATGAACACCAGCATCGTCCCCAGGTTCGGCTCCACCATCCCGGCGCCCTTGGCAACAGCGACGATGCGCCCGCCGTCGACCTCCGCATGCCGCACCTTGGGGAAGGAGTCGGTTGTCATGATCGCCTGCGCCATGTCGACGCAGGGCCCGTCGTGGAGTCCGGCGGCAAGCTCGGGGAGCGCCGCCTTCATCTCGGGCAGGGGAAGTGACCAGCCGATGACGCCGGTGGATGCCGACAGGCAGTCCTCGGGATCGAGGGCAAACTGCCGGGCGAGCTCCTCGGTGAGGCCGAGCGCGTCCTGTTTCCCCGTGGGCGCGCACACGTTCGCTATCTTGTTGTTGACGAGGACCGCCTGCATCGTCCCGCGTTCCATCCGCGCCCGTGCAATCTGGACCGGCGCACCGGTAACCCGGTTGGAGGTAAAAGCTCCGGCGAACACCTGCGTCGGCTCGTCGGCCAAAAGCAGGGCCAGGTTCATGGCGAACTGTTCTTCGCTTGGTCGCTCTCGCGCTACAAAGGTCAGGCGGGTTGTTGAAACCCGAAACCCCTCCGGCAGGACAGACCGGGGGGTCAGGGTGTTCACATACTCCCTCTCACTGGTGAACACCGACATTCCGCCCATTTATAGTACGATTGGATGCGCTTTGCAAGCCGACCGCGGGGCGGTAGGATAAGCGCATGCTCGAGTCGGTGCTCACCCCGCAAGTCGTTGCCGCGTTCGCGCTCGGAATCATTCTCGTGCTCCTCCTCATGCTTCTCGTCGTGCTGCTGCGCCGTCGGCGTGAACCGACCGGTGACGAGGCCGGAGTGCTCTCCCGCCTCGAGGACGTCTCACGCTCCCTTTCGGAACTCGAGCAGGTGTTTTCGGTGCCCCAGTCGCGCGGGGCGGTGGGTGAGACCCTGCTCTCCCGCCTCCTCGAGGACTGGTTGCCGAAGGGCACCTACGAGTTGCAGTACTCCTTCCGCGAGGGGACCCGAGTGGATGCGGTGGTGAAGCTCGGGCGCTATATGGTGCCGGTCGATGCGAAGTTTCCCTTCGAGGCGGCAAAACGGGCCATGGAAAAGGAGGCCGGCGGCAGCCGGACCGGAGCCGGTCGGGCGGGCGGTGGTTCCCGGGGCGCCGGATCACGGGGTGGTTCGCGGGGGGCGGGCGGTGCACGCGGTGAGCTCCGAGCCGCCTTCATGCGCCACGTCAACGACATCGCCGAGCGCTACATTCGCCCCGACGAGGGCACCCTCGGCTTCGCCCTCATGTACATACCGTCCGAGCGCGTCTACCAGTTCGTCTTCGTGGACCAGGGTGACGATCTCCTTGGCGAAGCGATGGGCCGCGGCGTGGTGCCGGTGAGCCCTTCGACGCTCTTTCTCTACCTGCAGACCGTCGCCTACGGGCTGCGCGGATTTGCGATCAGCAAGGATGCGCGGGCGCTGCTCTCCCGCTTCACCGCCGCACGTACCGCGGGCGCCGAGCTGGCCAAGGCCCTCTCGGTCGCGCAAACGCATCTGAAGAACCTGCACAAGTCTCTTTCCGAGGTGGACGACCGCGTGGAGCGGCTCACGCAGAAGCTGGACGTGTCGCAGGACGAGGAGACCGGATGACCGCCGGCCACACCCAGCCCGACGGCCCACCCCGGCCGGACGGTGCGCCCAAGCCCGTTGCGGCCGCCGTCCGCGACGCCGCGGCCCACTTGTGCGCCCGCGTGGACGAGCTCTCCTTCGGCGCACCTGTCGCCCACGTCTACAATCCCCTCAGCTATGCCTGGGCTGCTCATGAGCAGTATATCCTCCGATACGCCTCGGCCCGGACCCGCGTGGTATTCGTAGGAATGAATCCCGGCCCCTGGGGCATGGCGCAGACCGGCGTGCCCTTCGGCGAGGTCGAGACGGTGCGGGACTGGCTCGGCATCCGAGGGGAGATCAAACGGCCGCCGGGTGAGCACCCGAAGCGTCCCGTAGAGGGCTTCGAAACGAGCCGGAGTGAGGTCAGCGGGCGCAGGCTGTGGGGACTCTTCCGCGAGCGCTTCGGCACGCCGGAGCGCTTCTTCTCGGACCATTTCGTCGCGAATTACTGCCCGCTTCTGTTCCTCGAGGAATCGGGGCGGAACCGAACCCCGGACAAACTTCGCGCCCCAGAACGAGACGCCCTGTTTCGCGCCTGCGACGAGCATCTCGCGCACCTGGTGGCGGCCCTCGAGCCGGAATGGGTCATCGGCGTGGGAGGCTTTGCGGAGACGAGGATACGGGCCGCGCCGGCGGCGGCGCAGCGCGTCGGCCGCATCCTGCACCCCAGCCCCGCAAGCCCGCGTGCGAACCGCGGCTGGGCCGAGGCCGCGACCCGGGAGCTCGAGGAGCTCGGCACGTGGCCCCTCACTCGGCCCGACGCCTCAGGGTGAGCAACACCGGCAGGTGATCCGAGAAGCCACCCCTTTCCGCCCGGCCGCTGCCGCTGATGTGGCTGCTGCGACCGGCAGGTGCGGGTCGTCGGGAGGCAAGCGGGCGGCCGTCCGCGGTCGTGGCAAACGGCGGCGCCACGACTTCGAACGCCGCAAGCTCCCACCCCTCGGTATCAAGGAGCCCCGGGGAAACCAATGTGTGGTCGAGGCGGCGCCAGCTCCCTCGAAAATAGTAGCTTCCCGGGGCCTGAGCCTCGTCCCACGGGGAGTAAAGCACAGCAGCGGAAATCTCACCCTCGCCCCCCGCCGCACTTGCACCCGCAGCGGCAGCGGCCCGCTGCACTGCGGCCCTGTCGCCGGATACCCGCAATGCATGGGGCGCATGCCGGGGGTCCGGAGGCATGAGCGCGGTGGGATAGGCTCCGGCGGCCTCATCGAATGCTGAGGGAGACTCGTTGAGGTCTCCGCAGACGACGATCTCCGCGCGCGGGGCATCGGCCACGAGGGTTCCTATCCGGCGGGCCACTACCCTTGCGGCTGCCCGGCGCGCGGGCTCGGTCTCCCGGGCCCCTCCTGACTTCGACTTCCAGTGGTTCACAAAAAGATGAAGCGGCGGACCCGCGGTCTCCAGGCGCACCTCGAGCACGGGCCTGAGAGTCGTGCCTCGGCTGCGGCCCCTGGAGTGGTGTTGCGGCCAGCCCCGCACCGGCGCGTGTACCCGCGCCTCCTCGATCGGCAGCCGCGAGAGAAGTGCAACCTCCACAGCCGAGCCGGGCGTTTCGCTCACCGCAGCGTAGCGATACGCCTGCCGCCCCAGGTGATTGCGTGCCAGGTCAGCAATGACGCGTCCATGCTCCACCTCCTGCAGGCACAGCACATCGGGGCCGCCGCGTGCGGCCCGGCGGATGACTCGGGCGATGTTCGAGGCCTTCGCGTCCGCGGCCTCGGCAGTCCACACGCCGGCCGAGGGGTCGAACTCAGCATACTCGCTGCCGTCATCGGTCACATCAAAGAGGTTTTGTACGTTGTAGGAGAGAATGGTGATGTGCTCGGCGTTGCGGGTAGCGGCGCGCGGGCCGGCCCGGCGACCGGCCTGGCTGCCGGAGGCCCAGCCGCCGGCATCGCACCCGGGCAGAATCGCGGTCGCGGCGGCCAGGGCGAGCAGAGCACGTGGCCACGGTCCGTATCGAACTCGCGCATATCCCATCACCCGTGGATACGGCGGATTTCGTCCTGTTGCTTGCGCTGTTTGGTGATTTGGTGCTGCGAAACGAAAATCGGGCCCGGCGTTTGCCGGGCCCGCGTATGCGTCAAAGCTCGGCGCGGCTCGTCGCGATCTTGGAGACAAGACCGTAGTCCTTAGCCTCCTCCGCTCCCATCCAGAAGTCGCGGTCGGTGTCCTTCTCGACTTGCTCCATCGGCTGACCGGTCTCCTCGGAGATGAGCTTGTTGATGCGCGCGCGCATCTTCTCGATCTCACGGGCATGAATCTCGATGTCTGTCGCAACACCGCGCATGCCGCTCAGCGGCTGGTGGATAAGGTAGTGCGAATTGGGTAGGCCGATGCGGTTTTTTTTCTCCGCGGCGAGGAGAATGAGGGCACCGGCGCTCGCGACCAGCCCCATGCCAATGGTGTAAACCTCGGGCTTCACGAAGCGCATCATATCAAAAATGGCATACCCGGCATCGGCATCGCCGCCGGGAGAGTCAATGAAGGCCTTGATGGGCTCATCACCCTGTTCCTCGAGCAACAACAGCTGCCGAACGACGCGCTCGGCCAGTGACTTATTAATCTCCCCGGACAGAAGAATAGTCCGAGTCTTAAGCATCCGCTGGATAAGCTGCTCGCTAGCCTGGATGTTCTCGTCTTTTTCCTGCTCTTCCTCTTCGTTTCTCACTACGATTCGATCGTCTATCATTGTCTGGTGGCTCCCTTGCTGGCCTGTGATCTGCTATAGTCAGGAATATACTAGTGGAACGAGGTGAATCCAAGGACGATGCCACGCACCGGCTTTGTCGCCATCGTCGGGCGCCCCTCTTCGGGAAAGTCGACACTACTGAACGCACTTTGCGGCCACAAGATCTCCATCGTCTCGCCGGTGCCTCAAACCACCCGGAACAAGATCCGTGGCATCCTCACCGACGGGCGCGGCCAGATGGTGTTCCTCGATACCCCGGGCTTCCACACCTCCGAGCGCAAGTTCAACCTGCGCATGCGTGATCTCGTCACCGAGTCTCTCGACGACGTGGAGGCGGTGCTCTACGTAAGCGACGCCACACGGGAACCGGGGCCCGAGGAGTCGGAGCTCGTCGAGCTTCTGGCCGGAATCTCGGCCCCCGTGGTCTGCGCGATCAACAAGGTGGACGATACAAGGGCGAGCCCCGACCTTGTGGTGGGCTTCGTGAGAGATCACCTCCCGGATGCCGGCATCCACCGCGTCTCGGCCGTGGCAGGCACTGGACTCGAAAAGCTCACCTCGACACTTTTCGAGCACCTCGAAGAGGGAGAGCTGTACTATCCCGAGGAGTTCTACACCGACCAGGATCCCGCCCTCCGCATTGCCGAGGTCATCCGGGAGAAGGCGATAGCCGAGCTCAAACAGGAGATCCCGCACGCGCTCTTCGTCGACATCGCGGACATGGAAATGCGTGCGCCGCCGGCCGGCCGCGGCGGCGGGGGCGGGGCCGGCCGCGGGGAGACGACGGGCAGCCGCGAAGCGGCGCAGGAGCTCTGGGTTCGCGCCTTCGTCACCGTGGAGCGTGACTCCCAGAAGGGCATCGTCATTGGCCGCGGCGGCGAGCGCATCCGGCGCGTGCGCATCGATTCGGAGGCCGAGCTTGCCGAGATTTTCCCCTACCGGGTCGCTCTCGACCTACGAGTGAAGGTGCAGCCGAAGTGGCGAACCAATGAAAGCGTGCTCAATCGCCTGATGCGTTGATCGCTGCCCCGAGGTCGGCGGCCCCCGCGTTGACCCCCGACCGGCGGCGGTATAGAGTCGTGGTATCATGGTTAAACCCAAAATTGGCGCTTCAATACTCGATGCGGACTTCCTGCACCTGAAAGATCAGATCGATGCCGTGGTGGGCGATGCCGATGAAATCCATCTCGACGTGATGGACGGCGTGTTCGTGGATAATATTTCCTTCGGCCCGTCGATCATCTCTCAGGTGAGGGCGGCCTATCCCGAGGCATTCCTCGACACCCATCTCATGATAAGCCGTCCCGACGCGATGTGGCGGCATTTCCAGACGGCCGGGAGCAACGTGGTCACCTTCCACTACGAGATGACCCCGCACACCTACATCATCTGCAAGGAGATGCACGACGCGGGCATACAGGCCGGCGTCTCGGTCACGCCTGCAACCGATGTCGCGGTTCTCGAGCCCGTCACCGAGTACATCGACCGCGTCCTCACCCTCACCGTGGAGCCCGGATTCGGCGGGCAGGCATTCATCCCGGCTATGCTCAGAAAGATCGAGCGGGCCCGCAAGCTCTTTGGAGACGACGTGGATATTCAGGTGGACGGCGGAATCAAGAACACTACCGTCCTCGACGCGAAGAACGCCGGGGCGAACGTATTCGTGCTGGGAAGCTACTTCTTCAAGGCTGAGGACCCACGCGAGCGCGTGCTCGAGATCAAGGATATCGTCGGGGCGTGAGGCAGCAGCTACGACCGCGGCGCCGCTTTCATCTCCGAGAACTCGCCGTCGGCGCGTGCCACGATCACGTGAGGATTGCAGCGCGTAAACAGTCCGTTCTCCACGACACCGGGGATCGTATTCAGCTCGGCCTCCATTGCAACCGGATCGAAAGGCCGCTCGAATGCCACGTCGAGGATCATGTGTCCGCCGTCCGTAATGACGGCGCCCATCTTCCGTTGAGCGAGACGAAGCTGCGGCCCCCCACCGAGCCGCTGTATGGCCCGGGAGACGGTCAGGCGTGCTTCCCGCACGACCTCAACAGCAATCGGGAAGCCGATACCAAGGTTTTCCACGAGCTTGGCCTCGTCGCAGATGACCACCACCCGCCGCGATGCGTGGGCGACGATCTTCTCCATAAGGAGCGCCCCGCCACCGCCTTTCGTGAGGTTACGCTTGGGGTCGACCTCGTCGGCGCCGTCGACGGCAATGTCGAGCTCGCCGTCGACGGCAGGATCATCCAGATCAAAGACGCCGATGCCGGCCGCTCGCGCCTCGAGGAGGCTCTGACTGCTCGTCGGGACGCCACGAATATCGGAGATGTCGCCGTCGGCGATGCGCTCACCGAGGCGGCGAATGAAATGCACGGCGGTACTCCCGGTACCGAGCCCGACGCGCATCCCGCTCTCGATGAACCGATCCGCGGCATGCTCGCCGACCGCCTTCTTGTGCTCGCTCATGTCGGATGACATCACCTGGTCCTCAATAATTCTCGAGTATCCGAAGTACCCGCTCGCGACCGATCGTCTGCATGAAGCCCGCCAACCGCGGTCCTTTGTCCTTACCGATGAGTACACGATACATGAGGGTGAAGAAATCTTTGGAGGCGAAGCCGTGAGCCTGCGCGATCTCATAGAGGGCTTGCTCGAGCTCCTTCTCTCCGCGGCCGGCAAAGTTGGCCTCGACCTCGGCGCGCACCTCGTGTAACGCCGCTCGCTCTTCCTCGCCCACCGGCTCAGGCTCCTCGGTCCCCGTGCGGAGGGTAAATCGAAACTCCTCGGGCGCGAAGTTCTCTATCCAGGCCCACGCGCACTGGGCGCGGCGGCGCATACGGCGACGGCTCTCCTCGTCGGCATCCTCCGTCCCCGGAAAGGCGGCGAGGGCCTGGTCGATGTCACCGGCGGAGATGAGAAGCAGGTTGCACAGGTGGCGGAAGGGCACCTGAAGCGGCATGCGTGCCGGCACCTCGCCGATCTGGGAGAGCTCGTAGATGCGCGACTCCTTGGCCCGCTTCTTCTCGCCGACCTCCTGCGCACCGAAATAGACCCGCTCGGTCTTGTCGTAGTCCTCGTAGATCTTTATGACGTCGAGGTCGAAAGAGATGGAGAACTCGGCATTCGGCCGGGTGCCGGCAAAGAGGTAGCGCACCACTTCCGGCTGGTAGATCTCGAGCACCTCGGCGAGCCCAACCACCTCACCGGTCGATGACGATATCTTCCCGCCGCGACCTTTTATGCCGATGAAGTCGTATTGAAACGAGGTCGGAGGCTCTACCCCATAGACCTCTCGCGCGATGAGCGAGCCGGTATCAAAGGACCCGCCCTCGGAGTGATGGTCTTTTCCGGCAGGCTCGAAGTCGACGCCTTCTTCGGCCCAGCGCATGGGCCAGTCGACGCGCCACAGGAGCTTTACGGCGGAAGTCTCGCGCAGGTCGACCGTCTCCTCCTTGCCGGTCTCCTCGCATCGGTAGGTCAGCCCGTACTCGCCGTCCCAGCCGAGCACCGTCGTGCTGTCCTTGTTGGTGAAGTTACTGAAGACGGTGACGGGCCACCATTCCTCGGGAAGCGGCTGGGTGCGATGGCGGTTGAGCAACTCGCGGATGGTCTCGCGGTACTCGAGCGCGCGGCGCATGCCCTCCGCGTAGCGGGATGTCCGGTACCGCTCTGCCTGGTAGATGTACTCCGGCTCTACCCCGACGTCGGGCAGGAGGGACTCGAGTGCCGCCTCGTTGGCCCGCGCAAAGCTCTCGTACTCCCCGGCAGGATCGGGAATGAGGGTGATGGGGTAGCGCAAGTACTGCTCGTATGCGGCGGGGTCGGGTAAGTTCTTCGGGACCTTCCGGAAAACATCGTAATCGTCCCAAGAATAGATGAAGCGCGCCCGCTCTCCCTTTTGGCGAAGTGCGCGTACGACGAGCTCGACGGAGATGATCTCCCGGAAGTTGCCGATGTGCACTGTACCCGAGGGCGTAATACCGGAGGCACAGGTGTAGTGGTCTTTCACCGTTCCGTCCGGGCGCTCGGCGCCGAGCCGGCCCTTCTCGCGCATGATCCTGTCGGCGTGGATATCGGCCCAATGCACCGACTGCGCCGTTTTGTTCGATTGACTCATGAGGCGTCCGATTATAGCGGCCCACCGGACAGCACGCAAGTTGCCGGTCAAGCCAAACCGTACTTCACGCCGATAGAAACACTATGAACGGACTGTCCCTGCGCCTCGTGGCGCTTCTGCTGGTTCTCGGCGCGATCGGCGCGTGGGGAGCGGATTTCGAGCGCGAAGGTATCGCATCCTGGTACGGCGGGAAGTTTCACGGTCGGCTGACCGCAAACGGCGAGCGGTTCGACGCGAATAAGCTCACCGCGGCCCACAAAACGCTGCCGTTCGGCACCGTCGTAAAGGTTACAAACACTGATAACGGGAAAACGGTCACGGTGCGAATCAACGACCGAGGCCCCTTCGTGGAAAATCGCATCATCGATCTATCGCGCGGCGCCGCCGAGCGCGTCGAGATGACGGGCACCGGGGTGGCGCGGGTGCAGCTGGAGATTATCCATCCCGGCGAGGTCGACCCGGGCACGCGAGTCATCCAGATCGGCTCGTTCTCCATGCCCGACAACGCGGACGCGGTCGCCACCCGCCTCACCGACGCGGGATTCGATCCACAGATCGAGGAAGCAGACGGCGGTATCTATCGGGTAACGCTCATCGATGTGCCCGAGGAAGAGCTCGAAGACTATCGAAACCGACTGAGCCGCCTCGGCTACTCTCACGTGCTGGTCCGCCGCCGCTGAACGCGGATCCGCACATCGGCCGGCTACGCACTTCGGCGGACGACGCTACCTCGACACCCACTCGTAGACGACCGGCGAGGCGCCGCCGGTGAGGCCCGGGCCGACCGGTTGGTGGGCGGCCGTTTTCGTATGGGCGTCAGCCGAGGCCCGGCGCTTGTTCGGCAGCTGCCCGATGGGGCACTTCGTACAGCTCGTCCCGCAGGCGGGACCGACGCTCTCCTCACAGGCTCGCACATCGCCACGATTTATCCAGAACTCGAGTGCAATCGCAACGTCTCTGCGACCGAGGGAAAGCTCGGCGGCCAGCTGCGATGCAGTGGCCGCCTCGAGTGATCTAAGTCCGTGTTTCACCCGTGTCAGAATCATGTGCCTTTCTCTATGACCGCCGGCTTGAACGTCGTGCGCCCGAGTATCCAGAACACCGCCCCGAGGGCGACAAGCAGCCCGACGGCAACGCCGACGGCGACCATCTGCGGCCCGGTGGCAAACTGATAGTAGAGCGTCGCCCCCGACCATGCCACAACCGTCGTGTAGACGGCAAGCAGCCATCCAAGGCCGTGGCCCATTTCGCGGATGGCTGCCGCGAGGGCCGCAGCACACGGGAAGTACAGGAGCACGAAGAGCAGGTAGGCGTAGGCGGCCTGGGGCGAAAACTGAGCGCGAAGCCTATCGAACATAGTCGCATCGGTCCCGAGCTCTTCGCCTATGGCATCGGGGTCGTCCGAGACCATGCCCGTGCCCAGCGGGTCGGCAAGTCCCGCGCCGGCCCCTGCGAAGGCCTCGGGTATTGAGCCCGCAGCCTCGGAGATGCCGCCCATGAAATCGACACCTTCTGAGCCTGCCTCAGTCCCCGCCTGTCCATAGAGCGAGTTGAGCGTGCCCACGACCGCTTCCTTGGCGAAGAGCCCGGTGAACAGTCCTACGGTACCCGCCCAATTGTCTTGTTCGATACCCATGGGCGTAAACACCGGCGTTATAGCCCGACCGACCGAAGAGAGCACGGAGCTTTCCGCGTCTTCGTTGCCGATCGTGCCGTCTGTGCCCATGCTGTTCATGAACGCAAGAACCGTCACAATGAGGGTGATTGTCACACCGGCGCGCTTGACGAAGGAGCTCAACCGATGCCATGCCTGAGAGAGCACGAAGCGAAGGCGCGGTGCATGGTAGGGCGGGAGCTCCATAACGAAGTGTGACACCTCGCCCCGGAACAGCGTGTACTTCAAAAGGAAGCCGGTGGCAATTGCGACCACGATCCCGATCACGTACAGGGAGAATACGATCGCCCCCGCCCGGCCGGCGAAGAAAGCCGCTGCGAAGAGGGCGTAAACGGGAAGCCGGGCCCCGCAAGACATGAACGGCGACATGAAGGCCGTCATGAAGCGGTCGCGGCGCGTCTGCAGCGTTCGGGTTGCCATGATCGCGGGGACGGTGCATCCGAAGCCAACCATCATCGGGACGAACGACTTGCCGGGCAGGCCGATCCATCGCATCATCCTGTCCATTACGTAGGCCGCGCGGGCCATGTAGCCGGAATCTTCAAGGATTGCAAGGGCGGCGAACATCGCGAAGAGAATCGGCACGAAGGTCGCCACCGTCTGCAGTCCCGAGCCCACGCCACCGGCGAGAAGCGCCACGAGCCACGGCGGAGAGCCGAGGGCCGCGAGGCCGGCGCCGAAGCCGTCGACAAAGACGGTTCCGAAGAGGATATCGAAGAAGTCGATAAATCCACCGCCAACGTACATCGTGAACCAGAAAACGAGGTACATGACCCCGAGAAATATCGGAAGCGCGAGGATCCTGTTCAGCACCACCCGGTCCACCCGCTCGGTAAGCGATTCGCGGGTGAGCTGTTCTCGGGTGACGTGACGGGACAGACCGTGAATGTAGCCGTACTTCGCATCGGCAAGGGCGACATCGATATCATCGCCGAGTCGCTCCTGCACGTCGCCCACGAGCGCATCGAGCTCCGCACCCGTCATACCGGAGGTCTCGAGAAATCGCCGCCGGATCCACGGATCGCCGTCGAGCACCGAAAGCGCCGTCCACCGCGGCGTTGCACCGATAAGCGCGGAGAGGGTCTCCACCCGCCGTCCAAGCTCCGCTATTCCCGCCTCGATCGCGTCGGGATAGCTGATCTCAACGTCCGAGGCTTTCGCGCTGCCGACGAAGCGCGCGACGGCCGCTTTTACCCTGGAGATGTCGCCTGCTCGCGTACCCACCGCCGGCACCACCGGACACTGCAGGTGCTCGGAAAGGTGCTCCACGTCGATGGAAATCCCGTTTTCCTCGGCCGCATCCATCATGTTCAGCACGACGAGAACGGGAATGCGCATCTCGATGAGCTGCAGAGTGAGGAAGAGGTTGCGCTGGATGTTCGAGGCATCCACAACGTCGATGACGAGATCCGGCTCGCCGGATAGCAGGTAGTCCCGCGCGATGGCTTCGTCCTCGGAGCTTGCCGACAACGAATAGATGCCCGGAAGATCGACTACCCGAATCGGGCTCGACTCATCGGCGGTACTCGACTCCTCGAGAGTCGCGGTGCTGGTTGCGCCCGTGGTGTGGCTCGCGCCGGTTGCAAACGGCTCCACCATGAGCCCACTGAGCCCCTTCGGCGTGAAACTCCCCTCTTTTCGCTCAACCGTGACGCCTGGCCAGTTACCGATCCGCTGTCGCCCGCCGGTCAGGCCGTTAAAAATCGTCGTTTTCCCGCTGTTGGGGTTGCCGACAATTGCTACCGTTGCACTCATCTCGTCTCTCCTATGTCTTTGCCTCTGCCATGGCGGCGACCGAGAGGCCCGCCCCGTCGGCGGCGCCTGGGCCTGAATCCGTAGTCTTCGTGCTCGCCCTCGAGATGCTCGAGCACGAGCGCGTCGGCTTCGTCGCCTCTCAGGGAGAGCCCGAACCCGCGGACGGTCACGTGAACGGGATCACCGAGCGGCGCGATCCGCTCAACAACAAGCGGCGTGCCTCGTGTCAGCCCCATCGAAAGTAGCTTCGATCGATAGGATCGGTGGGTATCTCGAATGCCGGTCACGCGGACCATAGTTCCGACCGACAGATCTCGCAGTCGCACCTGCATCATGCGTTCCTCCTCGCTCGGGCGCCACGCGGACGTCCAAAGCGGTTTTGTTAGCTTGGGCTAACTTTAAGCGAAAGCATGAACTTTGTCAAGGCCGTTTTTCCCATAAACCGCGGCTTAGCCTCCGCAGTCACAGGGCAGGTCAGATAGTGGAGAAAAACCGAAGAATTGCGTCTTCGACCGCCCGTCGGCGAGATTTGACGATTGCGTGCCCCGCGCCCGGAAGAAGCTGCGCCGTGGCGTCGCACGCCTGCGCCGCAGCATGCTCGATTGAGCTCGGAGAGAAAACGCGGTCGCCTGCCCCTGCGAGGAACAGCGTGGGCACCTGTACCGTATGCAAGCGGTCGGACACATCCGCACGCGCAACTTCCCGTACAGTAATGATAAAGTCCCACGGATAGTCGGTTGTGCCCTGCAGTTCCGGAAACAACCAGGCGATTGATCCGTAGAAGAGGGACGCGTGTCCGGTATAGCTCAAGGCCACGATATCCCGATGTACGCGACGCCATTTCAGATCCTCGGCGTCGGCCTGCCACCGCGCCGCCGCCTCGCGCCCCTCCTCACTCATCCGCGGCCCCGCGGAGATCACCGCCAGCCGACGCAGCTGCCGCGGGGACGCCGCGGCAACCGCCAGCGCGAACATCCCGCCGGCACCAATTCCAAGCAGGTCCATCCCGCCGGCACCGGGGCGCTTCTCCATGCCTCCGGACAACTCGGCAATTTCCGCAAGACCGTCTATGTAGTCATCCCGAATGTCGTCAAAGCTGTAGTCGAACGGCATCTCGATCGGCCGTTCGAGGAGGTACACCGTCCTGCCCGCTTCGGTATAGCGCTCGTAAGAGTTGATCATTCCCTGAAGGACAAGGCCGTCGGCAGCTCGATGCTCGACGCGGAAGCCGTCGAACACCACGAGCGGGATCCCACGCTCGCCGATTCGGGCATAGGGGAGTCCGCACTTGAGAACGCCTGACTGTGCGCTGGGTGAAGCCATGAATGGGCAGAAGGTACCCACGCCACTCGGCGCCGGCAAGCAGGCAGAACTGGTGCGAAAAATGTTGAAAAGTTGCAATCAGCGGCGCAAAGGAGGGCGTAAGATGGGGTGGAGGGATCCACCATGCACACGACGCGTACGCTT
>JAAAOR010000099.1 GCA_009908735.1 Spirochaetota bacterium
AACGGCCTCCCTGCGTGCAGAAGTGCGTCTGCACCCGAGAGCCGCTCACATCTCCTTACGCCTTATTTTGTTCTGCTGATTGTACCCACACGCTGCTATATACGTTTAAACGGTCGGGCCTTACAGAGTGCGGTCCGTGCGTGCCGCGCCGGTGAGGAACCCCAAAAGGCCGTCGTAATCTTGGAAGCTGGGGAGCGCGGGGTACTCTTTGGTGATAGACTCGGGCGGGCGGAAGAGCGCACCAAAATCGGCGGTCTCGATCATCGTGAGATCGTTATAGCTGTCGCCGACGGCGGTTACCTCGAATCCGATAGATTGAAGCGCAAGAACTGCCCGGCGTTTCCCGTCCGCCTGGCGCAGGCGATACGCACTTACATAGTCGTTTTCGTCGGCAAAGAGCTCGTTGCAGAAGATGGTCGGCCACCCGAGTTGTCTCATGAGCGGCGAGGCGAATTGCTCAAAAGTATCGGAGAGAAGAATGACTTGCGTGTTCTCGCGCAGCGTGTCGAGAAACTGCCGTGCTCCGTCCAGTGGTGCAAGCCCGCCGATCGTCTCCTGAATGTGGGTCAGAGTGATTCCCTCACTGCGAAGAGTCCGAATACGATGTTCCATAAGCTCGTCGTAATCAGACACGTCGCGGGTGGTGAGTCGCAGCTCGGCAACGTCGAAGCGTTCCGCTACTGCGATCCACACCTCCGGCACGAGCACTCCCTCAAGGTCAAGACAAACGATCCGCACGAGACTCCTCCAGATTGTGAACGGCTCACAGGTATATAGCAGCGTGTTGGTGAGAGCATAGCCAACTCTACGTCATGTAGCTTTTTACCTGCAAAAGGGGTAACGCCGTCCCGTTACGCTGTCGCAATGGTGCAAAGTGCTTAATTTTGGAACAACTTATCGAAACTTCACCAACACGCTTCTTGATACCCCAAGTCGGCTCACGGTATGTGTACCACGAATCGTCCCCTCGGGCCAATATGTGGATGAGACCACAAGCAGCGGGGATCGGTCGTTAGGTCTCGGCGAATCGTTTCGTGACTGGAGAGGCCGGGGCCAATCACGCGCCGAAATCAGTTCTGTTTGTGACCGGTCGGGGTTTCAACCTGCTCGTTGGGAAAGGGCTCGCTGGAAAGTACAGGGCCGGTGGCCAGGCCCTCGGCGTTCATCATGCTGGCCACTCGCTGTAAGGACGACAGGATGAGGAGCTGTTCCCATTTCTCGAGTCGCTCGAAGTTGCGGATGAACTCTTCTTGCAGAAATGTGGGGTTTGCTTCGAGGATTTCTTGGGCCTTGTCCGTTACTTCCAGGGACACCTTTCGTTTATCCGTCGAGCTACGAATTCTCTTGGCCAGGTTTCTCGATTCGAGTCGGTCGACGATGCTCGTGACGGTAGCCTGGCTCAGGCTCACCCGTTTGGCAAGGTGCCCCACCGAGATGTCAGGCTCGGAGGCGATCTCACGAATCAGCAGTAGCTGCGGTCCCGTGAGGCCGAAGTTCTTCGAAAGCTGCTTTGAGTGTAGATCTATGGCGCGTATGATCTTACGCAAGGTCGATAGTACTTCAGGACTCAGACCGTCACCGTTCATAGTAGTTCGCGACTCTCCTCCGCTATCTATCCTTCCAGCCCTAAAATATTGCATGCTATCGAAAAGATCAATTCCCTTTACGGTATTTTTTGAAATTCCCGCCGTGTGGTCAGTGATCGACCTCATACGCCTCGCAAAAAGCCACCCTGAGCCCGGTATAAGGCATTAATTATCGATACCCAGGCACCCGCAGGGACAGGAAACGGCGCCGATTCGTCCGAAAAGAAACATTTAATACTATCGAATTACTTGACACATGCGGGAAAACCTCGCTAACTTACCGTAGCGATGAATGGAAATGGCCCATTGGGTAATCAACAAAGCCAAAATTAGCAGGTGGTAGGCAGGAATGGCAGACACGGAGCAGACGGAAAAACCGAAAGTTAAGATCCACATCGAAGAGGTGTCGAAAGTTTTCGGCCGACACCCCGAGCGTGCGATCGACATGATCCGGCAGGGTAAGAGCAAAGACGAGATTTTGAGTGAAGCTAAGCTTGCTGTCGGTGTTGCCGACGCGTCGTTTGATATCTACGAGGGTGAGACTGTTGTTGTTATGGGCCTGTCGGGTAGCGGCAAGTCAACGCTGCTGCGGTGCGTGAACCGGCTGATAGAGCCGACTGCGGGGAAGGTGCTCGTTGACGATGTTGACGTTACCTCACTGGATCGTGACGAGCTTCGGGAGCTACGCCGAACGAAGTTTGGCATGGTTTTCCAAAGTTTTGCGTTATTCCCGCACATGACTGTTTATGAGAACGTAGAGTTCGGACTCGATGTACAGCAGGTCGATCCTGCCGAACGACGCGAGAAGTCCGAAACCGCACTCCAGCAGGTTGGCCTCGGCGGCTGGGGAGATTATCTGCCGAAAAATCTTTCAGGCGGTATGAAGCAGCGCGTGGGCCTGGCCAGGGCGCTCGCGGTGGATCCCGATATCCTGCTCATGGACGAAGCCTTTAGTGCGCTCGACCCCCTGATCCGCACGGACATGCAGGATGAGTTAATCGCACTCGAGAGTCGAGTGCGAAAAACCATCATGTTCATTACCCATGATCTCGACGAGGCGCTTAAGATGGGCGACCGCATCGTGCTCATGAAGGATGGTGGGATCGTACAGATCGGTACCGCTGAGGAAATTCTTACGAAGCCCGCGACGGAGTATGTTGCCCGGTTCGTGGAGAACGTTGATATCACGAAGGTCCTCACCGCTCAGGACGTGATGAAACGCCAGACTCCGGTTGCATTTGAAAAGGATGGACCGAGACTTGCGTTGCGCAAAATGCAAGAGGCCGGTCTCTCCGGTATCTTTGTGGTCAAAGCGAATCATGAGCTCGTGGGCCATGTCACCGCCGAACGCGCCGCGGAAGCGGCAAAGCACGGCGACAAGTGGCTCGACCATGTCACGAAGGCGGACGAGGTCTCGAGCGTGCCGCTCGACTTTCCGGTGCGGCAGATCTTTAATCTGGTCTCGGGCAATCCGGTGGCCGTCGTGGATGACGACAGCATCCTCAAAGGTGTAATCGTCCGGGGCACCGTGCTTGCTGCACTTTCGGAAGGTGGAGACCATGACGTTCAGGAAGGAGTAAAAGCGAATGTATGAGTTCAGTCTCCCTCGAATCCCGTTGGGCGCCGGTATAGAGGCCGCCCTCGATTGGCTTACGACGATACTCTCACCGGTTACGCGGGCATTCTCCGAAGTTGTCGAGCTGGGAATCGATGCGATTGTCGATGGACTTGGCCTGATTCCGCCGGTTATTCTCGTTGTGCTCATCGCACTGCTCTCTTGGAAACTCGCGACTCGGGGAGTTGCAATTTTCGCGCTCGTCGGTTTGCTGTTCGTCTGGAACATCAACCTGTGGTCTGCAACCCTGTCTACGATCGCGCTGGTGCTCATTTCCACGGCAATTGCCGTGGCGCTCGGTGTGCCCCTGGGGATCCTCGCGGGGCTAAGTGAGCGCTTCCATGCCGTCGTGAAACCTATTCTGGACTTCATGCAGACAATGCCGGCGTTTGTGTACCTGATTCCGGCCATTCCGTTCTTCGGACTCGGCCCGGTTGCTGCGGCGTTTGCCACGGTCATTTTCTCCATACCGCCGGCAATACGTCTCACGGCCCTGGGAATACGCCAGATAGACGCGGAAATGATAGAGGCGTCTGAAGCGTTCGGAACTACGACCGCGCAGAAGCTCGTGAAGGTACAACTGCCGCTCGCACTCCCGACCATCATGGCGGGCGTTAATCAGACCATCATGCTTGCGCTTTCGATGGTTGTTATCGCGGCAATGATCGGTGCCGGAGGACTTGGTGGCGAGGTCTGGCGCGCGATTCAGCGGTTGCGCCCCGGACAGGGCTTCGAGGCAGGTCTTGCGGTCGTCATCATCGCGATGTTGCTCGACCGAATAACTCAGCACATCACCCAGAAGCAGAGAAGCGGATAATGGTCCGCTGCGACTGGGGATACAACATAGTTGGTATAGTCCGTAATTTTTGAAAACCTAAGAGGAGGTTTTTTATGAAAAGTTCGATGAAGCGTGTACTTACGGCTCTTGCCGTTCTGGTCATCGCGTCTGCTGTTGTCTTGGTTGGCTGCCAGCCGAGTGGACAGCAATCCGCAGAGGGCGACGAGATGCAGGTCGAGAAGGAACCTGTGAGCCTTGCCTACGTTGAGTGGGCACGTGCAGTCGCTATTACCCATGTTGCCGGGGAGATCCTCGAGCGTCAGGGCTTCGACGTCACGCTGAACAGCGTGGCAAACGCCGCCATGTGGCAGTCGGTCGCAAGTCAAGACTCCGACGCGTTGCTCGCAGCCTGGCTTCCGGCTACCCATCAGATGTTCTACGGTCCCAATGGCGAGTTCTCCGACCAGCTCGTAAACCTCGGTCCGAACTACTACGGCGCCAAACTCGGCCTCGTTGTTCCTACATACGTGGAAGAGAACAGCATTCCAGAGCTTGTGGAGAACGCCGGTAAGTACGACAACGAGATCATCGGTATCGACCCCGGCGCCGGTATGATGCAGCAGACTGAGACGGCGATCTCTAACGACGTCTACGGAATGAGTGCATTGGAGCTCGTTGAGGGAAGTGGTCCGACCATGACCGCCGCACTCGGACAGGCTATCGACAACGAAGAGCCGATCGTCGTCACGGGCTGGGCGCCACACTGGAAGTTCGGCCGCTGGGATCTGAAGATCCTGGATGATCCGGAGAACGTCTACGGTCAGACCGAAACCATCAACACGATGGTGCGCGAGGGTCTGGCAGAGGACAATCTCCCAGCGTTCGTGTTCTTCGAGAAGTTCGACTGGACAGAGTTGGATCTCGGTCCCGTGCTTGTGAACAACCAGGAAGGCATGGACCCGGCGGAGAGCGCGGCTCAGTTCGTCGACAACAATATCGACACCATCAACGAGCTGATGCCCAACCGTCCCTACTTCACGGAAATGTAAGCGCAGAGCGCGAGCATTGAAAAGTAGGACATATAGGCCCGACCGCCCGGTCACTCTGTGAGTGCCCGGGTCGGACGGGTTTTTTTGTGTCCGGAGACCGCGGCGCCTTCCCTCTCAGCGATTAGCGCAGCGACGGCGCTGGGCGACAACGGCGCTATGCCGGTCGGAGCGGACAAAATCAGTTTGCAACTAGGCGAGTGCAAGAGCGATAACGGCGAAGACGTCGATGACCCACAGGGTTGGCGATACGTCGGAAAACTTGCCGCGCAGCACTTTGATTATCGTGTAGCCGAGAAAACCCCAGATGATGCCCTGAGTAATGCTGTAGGTGAGCGGAATGAGTATTAGGGCCAGGAACGCCGGGATGGCCTCTTCAAAGTCGTTCCAGCTGATCTTCATCAGCGGATTGACCATGAACACGCCCACGAGCACGAGCACCGGCGCCGTCGCTACGGCGGGAATGAAGGACAGGAGCGGGCTGAGAAAGGCGAAGGGTAGGAAAAGAAGCCCCGCGACGACTGCGGTAAGCCCGGTACGGCCGCCTTCCTCCACGCCTGCCGCACTCTCGATGTAGGTCGTTGCACTCGACGTGCCGAAGAGCCCCGAGAGAGTGGTCGCGGTCGCGTCCACGAACAGAGCGCGTCCTACGTTTTCCGGTTGGCCTGTCTTCTCATCGATGAACCCGCCGACCTCGGAGACGCCGACGAAGGTGGAGATACTGTCGAACATGTCGGTAAAGATGAGGGTGAAGATGGGAAGAACCATTCCGAGGGACAGGGCCGCACCGATATCGAGTTGAAAGAACACCTCGAGGTTCGGCATTGCAAAGACTCCCGCCGGTACGGAAACGAACGGCTCGATACCGGACGTGGCCCCGAGGAGACTCACGAGAAGACCAATGACCGAGGTCCCGAGGATGCCGATGATGAGCGCGCCACGAATCTTGCGCACCAGGAGGTAACTCGTGAAAAAGAGCCCGATTACGAACACTAGTACCTGCGCGTCCATCCCCCCGAAGCCGACGATGGTTCCCGCGTCGCCGACGATGAATCCGACGCTCTCCAGGCCGATCAGCGCGAGAAAGAGCCCGATACCCGCGGCAACTGCGTAGCGAATAGTGGCGGGGATCGCCTGCACGATGAGCTCACGTACGCGGAAGATCGAAAGAATCAGAAAAATGATACCGGAGACGAACACGGCACCAAGTGCCGTTTGCCACTCGACCCCCATGCCGAGCACAAGAGTGTAGGCGAAGAACGCATTGATGCCCATGCCGGGCGCGAGGGCGAAGGGCAAGTTCGCGACAAGCCCCATGAGAATGGAACTCGCAGCTGCAACAAGCACCGTTGCAAAGAGCACGCCGGCGAAGGGCATGCCCGCATCGGACAGTACCCCCGGGTTCACAACGATGATGTAGGCCATTGTCAGAAAGGTGGCGACGCCGGCGCGCACCTCCGTCTTAACATTCGTCCCTCTGTCGCTCAGTCGGAAGAGCTTTTCCATGACAATCCTCCTCGAACTTTTTGGGAGTGCGTCGTGCTGCGGGTTTCTATCCCGTCGTACACCGAAACGCCGATCGGTTCAAGGCCGAGTGTTACTGGTAACGGCGCGGGTATCGAAAGTTTTTCGGTGTCCGCTATCGAGCAAACGCCGGCGCTCCACTGAGCTCACGCGGCGAATCCACCATGAAGGTTGGATACGCCGCGGCCAGCTCTTCCCGAGAGTGGTTCCCGTAGGTTACCGCGCAGGTGGCTGCGCCGGCGTTGTGACCCATGCGGATATCGTAGGTCGTATCTCCCACCATCAATAAGTTCCCCGCGTCGATCCCGAGTCGATTTGCAACTCCGAGGAGCATATCAGGATACGGTTTCTCGCGTCGGGCATCCTCGCGTCCGGCCACTACCGTAAAGCGCCCGGCCAGACCCAAGTGCTCAATGAGCCGCCACAGCGACGGCCGGCTGCGGCTCGACGCGATGGCAAGGGGTACCCCGCCCTCGTGTAGGCGGTCGAGGACCTTCTCTATACCATTGAACAGCCGCACCTCGTCGAGCTCGCGGTTTGCGAAGGCCTCGCGGTAGACGCCGCAAGCCTCGAGGCTTTCTTCCTCAGTCATATCGGTGACCGAGCGAAACGCAATATGCAGTGGCACGCCAATCGTGGCAGCTACGCGGTCATCGCCGGGATGGGGACGACCGAGGCGTCGGAAGGTTTCGGCAAACGTGGAAAGAATGCTGTGGCGCGTGTCGGCAAGCGTTCCGTCGAAGTCGAAGACGACGCCAACGGGTTCACGGTGCTGTAACTGCATGAGATCAAGAGTACGGCAGGGCGGCGCCGCGGGTCAACGGCGCTGTCTCACGCGCTGGGGCCGCCGAGCAACGCGATGAGCGTCTTCGCGTTCACTACCGCCTGGGCGTTGGCGTGATTGTTGAATGTCACGATGAGCTCCGATACTTGATCGGCAACCGCGCGGATCGGGATGACCCATTCCTCGAGCTCGGCCGCCGAGTAGAGATAATCGTAGCGGCTTCGGTTGTCGCCCTCCCACCACTGTGAGGCATTGCGACCGTGGAAGCGGAGGTAGGCGCGATCTGCGGTGACGACGGACGCCGGCGCGGGAAGCCCCCGAAGGCGCGGCATATCGGTAATTACCAGCGCCAGGTTCCGGGCACGCATCTCCTCATACACCGACTGACGCTGCCACTCGGTGTTGCGGTATTCGACAAAGAGGCAGGGCTGAGAAGCCGAGGGCTGGGCGCCGACAGCATCTGCGCGGGAAGCCACCTGCAGCGCTTCACAGAGCTCTGCGAGGTATCGACGGTTTGATGTCGTATAGTGAAAGCTGTATGGAAACTGCAGGAGGAGCCCGGCGAGTCGGCCGTGTTTCTGGAGCTCGCGGGTTGCCCCGGCAAAGCGTCTCGCATCTTCGCGCCAGCTTGCTGCACGATCATGGGTGATGCTTCGATGAGCCTTGACCACGAAGCGGAAATCGTCCGGGGTTTTAGCTACCAGTCGTGAAAGCATCCGTGGGTCGGGCATCCGGTAATAGCTGAAGTTGAGCTCGGTCAACGCAAAATCTCGGGAGTACTGCGTGAGGAAGGCGGAGGACGAAGTGCCCTCCGGATAGTAGGGACCAATCCAGTCGGCGTAGGAGTAGCCGGATGTCCCGATGACGATGCGTCCCATCTCGTGTCAAAACTCCATGAATTCCTGCCACCTCGTGCCGAAATCGCCGTCCGGAAGGTTGAAATTCGGACGATTTCAGCGTAAGTTAAGCGTCCAACGCGTCCCGCGACAACCCGTAGGACTGGTGCGGCCTGTCGCTTCTGGGGCTCGCGGCGACCTTCGTTTGGTCAAATCTGACTACAGTCATAATCAGAACGCGTTAAGAGGGAATCGAGAATGGACGAACGTATTAAGCACATGAGGAACATCGGGATCAGCGCTCATATTGATTCGGGCAAGACAACGCTGACCGAGCGCATCCTGTTTTATTCTGAGAAAATTCACGCCATCCATGAGGTGCGCGGCAAGGACGGGGTGGGGGCGACCATGGACTCCATGGAGCTCGAGCGCGAGCGAGGTATCACCATCGCGTCGGCTGCCACGAATGTCGAGTGGAAGGGCTATCCTATCAACATTATCGATACTCCGGGACACGTCGACTTCACCATTGAGGTCGAGCGTGCACTGCGGGTCCTCGACGGTGCCATCCTTGTGCTCGACTCAGTGGGCGGCGTGCAGTCGCAGACGCTCACCGTTGATCGCCAGCTCCGTCGCTATCAGGTGCCCTTCCTCGCATTCGTAAACAAGTGTGACCGAACCGGCGCAGACCCCTACAAGGTACGTGATCAGCTGGAAGAGAAGCTCGCTCACAACGCCGTGCTCATGCAGCTCCCGATCGGTCTCGAGGATAAGCTTGTCGGGGTGGTTGATCTCATCTCCATGGAGGCAAACTACTTCGAGGGTACCTTCGGCGAAGAGGTGCGGAAAGACGAGATTCCGGCCGAGCTCAAGGAAGAGGCGGAGAAGCGCCACGAGATGCTCCTCGATGCTGCCAGTATGTTCTCAGATGAGCTCGCTGAGGCATATCTCGAGGGTGAGCCGAGTATCGACCAGATCATCGACGCGGTGCGTGCCGGAACGCTACAGCGCGAGCTGCTTCCCGTCTACGTCGGCTCTGCATACAAGAATAAGGGTGTGCAGAATCTCCTCGATGCCATCGTGAACTTTCTGCCGAATCCGACGCAGGTGACGAATATTGCCCTCGACGTCGACCGGGACGAGGCTGAGGTCACCCTCGAGCCCGACGCGGAGAAGCCGACGGTTGCTCTCGCCTTCAAACTCGAGGAAAGCCAGTATGGACAGCTGACCTACCTGCGCGTGTATCAGGGATCGCTCAAGAAGGGGCTCGAGCTGGTCAACACGCGTGACAAGAAGAAGATCCGAATCGGACGGCTCATCCGGATGCACGCGAGCACGATGAGCGACATAACTGAGGCGCCGCCCGGTGATATCGTCGCCATGTTCGGCATCGACTGTGCCTCCGGCGATACCTTCTGCGCACCGGGCACTAACTACTCAATGACGTCAATGTACGTACCGAATCCGGTCATTTCACTCTCCTTGTCGGCAAAGGACAAGTCCTCAGAGGAGAACATGAGCAAGGCGCTCAATCGCTTCTCGAAGGAAGATCCCACCTTTCGCACCTACGTGGACGATGAGTCGAACCAGACCATAATCCAGGGCATGGGAGAGCTCCACCTCGACGTCTACGTCGAGCGCATGCGCCGCGAGTACAAGGCTGATGTGGAGACCGGCATACCCCAGGTTGCCTTCCGGGAGGCGATCGCTCAGAAGGTCGAGTTCGACTACACACACAAGAAGCAGACCGGTGGAGCGGGGCAGTTCGGCCGGGTCGCGGGCTACATCGAACCCATCGAGGAAAACTACGAGTTCGTCAACTCCATCAAGGGTGGTGTTATCCCGCAGGAGTACGTGCCCGCGGTCGATCACGGGTTTCAGATCGCGATGGAAGAGGGTGAGCTCATCGGATTTCCCGTAATCGGAGTGCGCGTGGTCATAAACGACGGCGCAACCCATCCCGTCGACTCCTCCGAAATGGCATTCCAGGCGGCGGGTGTCGGCGCCTTCAGGCAAACCTATCGCAAGGCAAAGCCGCATATCCTCGAGCCAATCATGAAGGTCACCGTTGAGGGACCGACCGAGTATCAGGGCGCAATGTTCGGCAGTCTCAACCAGCGGCGAGGTATCATTCTTGCCTCTTCGGAGAACGGGGCAATGTCGATGGTAGAGGCCGAGGTCCCGCTGTCGGAAATGTTTGGCTACTCCACAGTAATCCGCTCGCTCACGCAGGGGAAGGCCGAGTTCACCATGGAGTTCCTGAAATATGGTAAGGTGCCTCAGAGCGTGACCGAGGAGCTGATCCAAGAGTATCAGCGCAAAAAGAGCTCGCAGAAGAAGTAAGGAGCAGAATAATCATGGTGAAAGCAGAGCTGGTTAAGCGAAGCCCCCTTCGGATTCTCGACCGTTCGATTCATGGCAGCCTCCCCGCGGGCAGCATCGGCGCTATTGCGTCGCGCAAGGGTGTGGGGAAGACCGCCTGCCTGGTCCATCTCGCAACGGACCAGCTGTTTCAGGGCAAGCACGTGATTCACGTGTCCTTTGCTACACGAACGGATCACATCATCAGCTGGTACGAGGACATCTTCAAGGAGATCGCACGAAAGCGCGATCTCGAGAACGCGATGACGGTGCACGACGACCTTATCAAGAATCGTGTTGTGATGAACTTTTCCCAGGAAGGGGTGTCACCCGAGCAGGTGTTCCACTCGGTTCGGGCGATGATCAGCGACGGCCACTTTGCCGCCGATATCATCATCTTCGACGGCTATGACTTCGAGTCAGGTAGCATGGAGGACTTTGAAAAGATAAAGGCCTTCGCCGCCGAGCTCGGGCTTTCGGTATGGTTCAGCGTGACGCTTCCGGACACCGCCACCGATGAGCGGGGCGTCCCCTCCATCCTTGGTGCCTATTTGCCCCAAATTGATGTCGTGATAACTCTCACACCTACCGAGCACTTCGTGAAGCTCGAACTCATCAAAGACTACGAGCACTATCCGCAGGAAGACCTCCACCTCAAGCTCGACCCCAAGACGCTGCTCATCGCCGAGGATGGCGAGTAGCGGAGGGTGACCGCCCGGCTCGGCGAGTGCCCTGCTTAGCGCGAGCTCTTCACCCCGACGCGGGAGCATAGGTGCAAAAGCGGACAACGACTGCACCACGGGGAAATCGGCGTGCAGACCCGTTGGCCAAAAGCTACCAGTAGTCCGTTGATCTCTATCCAGTACTTATCCGGCAGGCTCTCCTCGAGAGCCTGCTCCGTTTGCTCTGGAGTGCTCGTATCGACGAGTCCCAGTCGGTTCGGGATGCGGTGCACGTGGGTGTCTACGCAGATCGCGGGCATCCCGAAGCTCAGCCCCAGCACCAGGTTCGCCGTTTTGCGTCCCACGCCGGGCAACGCCAGAAGCTCCTCGCGGGTGTGGGGCACGCTGCCGCCGAAGCGGTGCTCGATTGTATGCGCGATCTCCTGAATACTACGAGCTTTGGTGTTATAGAAACCGGCGGGATAGATGAGGCGGGCAATCTCGTCGATTGGCAGGGCCGCGAGATCCCGGGGCGTGGCCGCGCGCGAGAATAATCGGGCGCTTGCTTCGGTGGTGATCTGATCCTTAGTTCTCAGCGAAATAACCGTGGAAATAAGTACCGGAAACGGATCCTGATAGTCGGCTGCAACAGTGGAAACAGACGGCTCGTCGTCACCTTCGAGATATTCTCGCAAAAGAACGACGATTTCGTGCCAGCGCTCATGCCGGCCGGTGCTCATGCGTCTTCGACGTCTTCTTCGACAGGATGCTCGCCATCGGCACCCGGAACCGCGTCTTCTTCGGCCGCGGGCGGCTTGGGCGGATGCTCAGTCTCGAGCTTGCCGAACACGATCTGCTCGACCTCCGATTTGGGCTTGTCGAGTGAAAAGGAGACTTCGTCCACCAGGAGTCTGAGGGCGCTATCGAAGAGCTTTCGCTCGAGGATGGGCAATTCCTTGACCTTGCTGCGATGATAGAGGGTGCGAACCACGGTCGCAATGTCGGTCACGCTCCCCTTCTTAAGCAGATCCAGGTTCATTTGATAGCGCATTTTCCAGTCCGCGGTGACCGGCTCGTACTCCTCGGAAATCAGCTTGAGAGCCTTGTCTGCCTCTTTCTGCGGGACGATGGCACGTATGCCGAGCTCCTCCGCCTTGTTCACCGGGACCATCACCGTCATGTCCGTAACCTCGAGGTAGATAACGTAGTAAAGAAGCGTGCTTCCTTGAAACTCCCGCTCTTCGACGGAGTCGATTCTTCCGACACCTTGAAGCGGATACACTACGTGTTGCTTCTCTTCAAACTCTGTGGACTGGGGCGATTTGGTGCTCTTTTTCATTTTTTTTAATATATCCCAGGAGCTCGCCTTCAGTCAAACCATGGCATCCAGCTTACCGGGATCCGTTTGTCCCCGTTGCGCTCTACCGTGCCGGGAAGCGGGCGCCGCCCTGCAAACTCCAGGTATTTGTATGGATGAATGTCGAGGGCGTTTGGAAACCAACCTTCAACGCGGTTGAGATCTATGAGATTTATCCCTGGGGCATGGCTCACCGGCAGCACCACCGCGGAATCGAGCAGCATTTGCTCGGCGTCGGCGAGGGTCTGATAGCGACGGTTGCTCTTCTGGCCCATCGAGTCACGAATGAGCTCATCGAACTCTGTGCTCGCAAAGCCCGAGTCGTTGAGGTTGCTTTCGGACGTCCACATCTGCAGAAAGGTAAGCGGGTCGGCGAAATCACCGATCCAGCTGATCTGTCCGATGGAGTAGTCGTCTCCGGATAGTGAGTCGAAGTAACGGGCGTAGGGGATGGTCTCGAGCTCAACGTCCGCGGCGAGATGCTCCCTCCAGGCCTCGATGAGGAGACTGGTGACCGGATCGTTCTCCGAACCAAGTGGCATCCGTATGACGAGCGGTCCGAGCCCCTCCCCGTCGGGAAAGCCCGCGTCCGCGAGGATCTCAAGTGCCTCATTCACCCGCTGCTCGGCGATGCCCGTGACGTCGTCGGGATAGTAAGGGATCGACGGCACGAGCGTTTCGGCGGGTATAAAGTGCAGATCCGGACTCCGCATCTCCTCCCAAGGCAGCAGCAGCGCGAGGGCGCGGCGGACCTGATCGTCGGCAAGGCCGGGGTGTTCGGTATTCATAAAGAAGTACGTCGTGGCAAACTGAGGGTTCACCTGAATCGTGTCCTCGTACTTCACCTGATCGAGGAGCATGCCGCCTGCAACCCAGTCGATCTCCTCGTCGTTGAAGCGTTGTGTGATATCGGCCGACTCATCGCTGAAAATGAAACGGAGGCGGGGGACTTCCACGCGCCCTCGGTCCCAGTAGCGCTCGTTCTTCGTGAAGACCATTTCTTCGCCGCTGCGGCTTTCCACTTTGTAAGGCCCATTCCCGATGATTGCCGGAAGCTCGTCGGGATCACCGCTTTCGAGCATGTCGGGATGCAGCGCCACGAAGCTGTGGTGGGAGAGAACATCGAGGAAGTGGCCCGCCGGATGGGCGAGCTCCACCCGCAGGACGCCAGGACCTTCCACATGAATCGCGACGGTTTCGGGGTCGGTCACGCGGCCGGTGCGATAGTCCTCCACGCCCCGTATGACGTCGAAGAGGAAGGAGTAGGCCGACTCGTTTGCCGGGCGCAGGAGCTCGAGCCACGTGTCGCGGAAGTGCTCTGCGGTGACTCGGTCTCCGTTCGTGTAGCGCGCGTCCCCACGGAGATAGAAACGGTAGGTGAGGCCGTCGGGGCTCACCTCCCATCGCTCGGCGACGCCGGGAACGGGATCGAGGGTCAGCGGATGGTAGCTCACCAGCCCCTCAAACAGGGCCGTATAGAGCTGGGCTTCGGTTGAGGTGAAGCTCTTGTGCGGATCGAACTGAACCTCTGTCGTGAGGTAGCTCGTTACGAACTCCACCTCGTTTTCCGGACCGCCGTTTTCCCGGCCGTCGTTTTCATCGTTCTGAGCCTCTTGCGCACCCACGGCAAGCGCGAGACCGGCAAGAAGCAGCGCCATGATGGTTCGTTGCATGCACTCTCCACCCTCAATATAGCAGTATCCGGTCCCGGATGAAAACGCGCAGGTACTACATCATCGTATCCAATGTGCCGACAATCAGATCGTGATACGTCTACCAAGCACTCTCGTGGTCTTTTTCTCTCTCCTGCCGGTGTTTGCGGTGCCCGCGCAGCAGCTCTCCGAGGTGGACTTCTCCGAAGCGCATATCGGAGTCGCCGGTCCGCAATCCTTCTATGTGCGGGGGCTGGAGGCCGGCGGCGAACGTTTCTCGGTGCTTGTCACTCCCTCCGACAGCGGCGCATGGGAGGTCGAGCGTGTCGTGGACGAGGCGGATAACCTCGTGCCTCGCCGGACGATTCTGGACCTCGCCACCGTGCGCCGAGTGGGCGACCGCACCCTGGAGTTTGACGGCGTTGTCGTCGGAGGACGGGTCTACAGCGGGCGCCTGGAGATCGGCCCCGATTTGACGGTGCGGCCCCTCGACGGCGTCACCGCTGGGAATCCGGGGGCCGTCAATAAGCAGCGAGCCGAGGGGCTTGCCGCCGCCGGCATCGGCTTCGGGCCGGAAATCGACCGTCTCGAGCGGGAGAGCGGCCGCCTGCAAGACGAAAACGCCCGGCTGGAAACCGTCGTGTTCGAGCTTCGAGCGGAGAACGAGTACCTTCGGGGCGAGGTCGATCGCCTCGCCATGCGCGTCGAAGAGCTCGAGACCGCGGCACCCGGAGCCTCGGCCGACCTCACCGAAGAGGCGAAGCGCATCACCTCCAGCATCGAAGAGCTCTCGGCTCAGCTGGCGGAGGTGGAGAAGCGACTTGCGGGGCGTATCGACTCGGTTGCCGAGGCCGAGGCCGCCGAAGGCGAGCGGGATGCCTCCGCGGCCGACGGTGACCCCGCAGCCGGGCGCGGCCCTCAGGATCTGCGTCGGCGGGTAGCAGAGCTCGAGCTCCGCAACGCGGAGCTACAGGCCGAAAAGCTCGCCCTTCAGGACCGCATCCTCGACCGGGTTGCCGACGGCGGATTCGTGGAGATGATGGCCCCGCGGCTTCGCACGACCCTCCTCGACGATCTCTCCCGCGCCCGGGTACAGCTCGGCGACTGGCGCCTCTCGGGGCGCAGCGCGGTGCAGACCGATCCGGATCAGTACTTCGCGAAGCTCATGCTGCCGGCGCCCCAGCGGACGCGCCCGACGCTCTACAGTTTTTCCGCGCGTGCTCTCGACGAAGGCTGGGTCGGGCTCGGGCTCCACATCTTTGTCGAGGAAACCGGAAAGACCGGCTACGGGCTCGGACGATCGCTGCTTGTGTGGTTTACCCGCGACCCGGATGTCTACCGCAACCGGCTTACCTATCTCCAGGTGTATCGCTCCGACGACGACGTGAACATGGCCCGCGTGGCCGACGCGCTCATAGAGGAGCCCATTTCCGGCGAGCTCGACATCGAGGTACTCTTCGAGCCGGAGAACAACTACATCACCATCGCCGTGAACGGGCGCGACAAGCTGCGTTACCGAACCTGGTTCGGCATCGACGATGGCACCGGCGTCGCACTGCGAACGCTCGGCCGCGCCGAGTTCCGAAACCTCAGCGTTCGAACCACCGAGTGATACGCCGCAGGCCCTCCTCGAGCGCGTCGGGTTCCTTGAGAAAAGAAGCCACCAGCGCCGTCTCACCCTCGATGTCGTAGAGGTACCCCGGATGGGTGTACACCTTCGTATCTTCGAGGATGCGAAGGGCGAGCTCTTCGTCGTCCCATCCCCCATGCGACGCTTCGGCCCCGTGCCCCGCGGCTGAGTCGCGTCCCACCCTGAGTATGCAGTGTATGCCGCCGTCGGGGTAGAGGGGATGGAGATGAGGCGAGCCGGCGACTGTCGAGAGACAGAGATCCCGCCGTCGCTCGATCTCCTCAATCATATTCCGCTGGAACCCACCGCCTTCGGTAAACAGCGTCGGCAGCACCGCCTGCGACACGCTCGAGGCGTTGAGGTACATGTCGTTCGCGATTTCGAGCACCGAGAGAAGCTCCTCTCGCAGATCCTCGGGACCGGTGACCAGCAGCCAGCTCAACTTCAGGTCGGGACAGGCAAACATCTTCGAGACACCGTTGAGGGTGATGCACACGACGTCGTCCGCGAGGCCCGCGGGCGTAATGTGGGCGGCGGCCGTCGTGGCTCCCTCGGCAGTCCCAGCCGCGCGTGCCGCCCCCGGGCCCCGAAACCGGAACTCACTGAACACTTCGTCGAAGAGCACGGGCACATTCCGCTCCCGTGCAACCGAGACAATCGCCTCGACGCTCTGCGCCTCGAGACAAGTGCCGGTGGGATTGTTCGGCGAGATCGCGACGATCAGCCCCGAATTCTCGGAGATTTCCGCTCGCAGGCGCAGGAGATTCGGCTGGGCTCGGTGATTGAGGTCCAGCGCGTAGTGCTCGACATCGAGATGATTGAACTCCGCGATGAACTCGAACAGGGGATATACCGGGCGCGGGAGGGAGACGGTCCGGCCGTGCTCGACCATGCGGTTGAACACGAGGTTATAACCCTCGGAGGCCGATGCGGTGATGATGACCTGCGCGGGGTCCACGTCGAGGCCCCGCGCACGGTAGTAGTCGGCGATAACCTCCCGCGCGGCCGGGGAGCCGCGCGGATCCGGCGCGTAGGGCCGCTGCTGCGGATAGGCGGCCAGAGCACGGGAGAGGGATCCCTCGGGGTAGAGGAAGCCGTTACGATGGAAGTTCGTGTCGACGAGGTCTATAAAGTCCGTATCGCTCTCCAGCCTCTCCCGTGCCTGCTCGAGAGCCGTGGTTTCGTAGGCCCGATCTTCGCCGTGTTCCTGCTCGTGCTCGTGGTTGTGGTCGCTCATGGGCGACGTGAGTCTATCACGTGGCGCCTTGACCGCGACAGCCGGATTGGCTACGCTTGCTCTATGAAGCGTATAGCAGTTGCGTCGGTTTTGATCTTCCTCGCGTTGTCGGCCTGGGGTGACATCTACGAATGGGAGACGGATCTCGAGGCTGCCACCGAGCAGGCCGCCGAAGAGGATAAGCACGTATTCCTTTACTTCGCGGGCTCCGACTGGTGCGGGTGGTGTATGCGGTTCAAGCAGGAAATACTGGACACGCGCCCCTTCAACGAGTTCAGCGAGACACATCTCGTGCCGGTGCTCATAGACTTTCCGAGAGAAATTGAGCAGACGCCGGAGCAGGAAGCCTACAACCGCCGACTTGCCGAGCGCTTCGGCGTGCAGGGCTTCCCGACGGTGTATGTGCTTACGCCCGATGAGAGCATCGTTCTGAGAAGTGGCTACCTCGAGGGTGGTCCGGCAAACTACGTACAGCACATGCGAAACGCAATGCAGTAAGCAGGTCTGCACATGGGATCGGAGCCTGCAGGACGACATGTATGAATATCGCCGACCGTCACGAAGACAAGTTCAACGAGATTTACGAGAAAACTTTCGATCAGCTCGAATACCGCTGGAACCACGATGAGGACTTCTCGGTGGCGGACCTCGAGCGCCAACTCGAGGCCTTTTACGTCGATGAGGGAAACGACTGGGCGGGCCGTGGCCTCCCGGGCCAGGTGGTGAAGTCCGCAACCATCGCCGCAACCGAGGCGTTCCTCGAGCGCATTCGCTCCTCCGGCCCCGCACATGAGCGCTGAGAAGCGCTACCCGCCGGGCTACGGTCCGGTGCAGCCGCAGGCAAACTACCGTCCCTGGGACATTGACGGGATTTTCGCTCCACTCTACACCGCCGTGCAGGAGCATACCAAGGTAGATGAGGCGCGCTGCTATCTGCTCTGGCAAGCTGCGCTGCAGTGCGGCTCCGTAAAGGGTGATTTCCTGGAGGTCGGCGTGTGGCGTGGGGGAACGGGTGCGCTTCTCTGCGACGCCGCCGCACGTCTCGCCGATGAGCGTCATGTGTATCTTGCCGACACCTTTCGGGGGGTGGTGAAAGCAGGGCCGAGGGATGACTACTACAAGGGCGGCGAGCACGCCGATACGGATCGCGAGACCGTCGAGGGGCTCCTCGCAGAGCTTGACACGGGCAACTATACCATCCTCGAAGGTGTGTTCCCGGAGGAAACGGGCGATCGTTTACCCAACGGTGCGATCGCGCTCTGCCACGTCGATGTCGATGTATATCAATCGGCACGGGACGTCACCGAGTGGGTGTGGCCGCGCATGCCGGTCGGGGGCCTCGTCGTCTACGACGATTACGGTTTTTATGGCTGTGAGGGCGTGACGGCCCTCGGAAACGAGGATTTCGAGCGCACAGACCGGCTTTTTCTGCATAATTTGAGCGGTCAGGCCTTTCTCATCAAGCTCCAGCCTTGATGCACTTGCCGCAAGCCGCTATTTTTGTTGAACTTTAACCTACCCGGGTCAAAACGCGAAATGAGTATGAATCGCTTCACACTACTTGCCCTCGTGACCATACTACTCGGCTGCAGCACCGCGGATCCCTATATTCCCTCGCAGCAGCCGCGCGCCGGGGTAGGTGCGGACTATGATTTCGACTTCAGTTGGACCGAACGGGAAGACGGCCGCGAGCCGGGGCCCGGACCCTATCCCAACGTGGCCAATGTGCTGGAAGGCGAGAGTCCGATTCTCAACCTCTACCGCGAAGACGTCACCCATCGAGCCGTGGAAGATTTCTTCCGACAGGTCACCGGCTCGGACGAGATCTCCCTCCCGATCCTCTATCATGCCGACCGAAACGATCTGTCGGTATCTCTGGTGTTTGCCCTCGCCTGGGTGGAGAGCCGGTACCATCCCTATGCGCGAAATGCCAACTCCAACTCCATCGATCGCGGTCTGTTTCAGCTGAACGACAAGAGCTTTGTACGGCTCTCGACCGACGATTTCTTTCACCCGGAAATCAGCGCGCGCCACGGCACCGATTATCTTCGGTTTGCCCTCGACTACGGTGGCGATGAGCGCACCGCCGTGGCCATCTACAACGCAGGCCTCAGCCGTGTTCTGCAGGACCGCACCCCTCAGAGCACCCTCAACCACGTCGAGCGCGTGATGGCGTACAAGGCGTCGCTCGAACGTCAGTTCGAGCGCTACATTCTCCAGAGATTTCCAACTTCATTCTAAGGGTAGGGCGTCACACATGGTAGTCGTATTGAACCGGTCCATCAGGACCGACGATCAGGACCGAATTCGCGAGTTCCTTCAGACACGCGGTTTCAAGGTGCGTGAGATCGTCGGCGAAGAAGAAACGATCTTCGGCGCGGTGGGCCAGGCCTCCATCGACCTTCGCGAGGTGGAAGTTCTTCCCGGCGTCGAGCGCGTGATTCCCATTAGCAAACCCTACAAGCTCGCCTCTCGTGAGATGAAGCGCGAGGACACACTCGTACGCGTGGGGCAGTTGCGCGTCGGCGGCGGTCGCATCGCCGTGATCGCCGGGCCGTGCGCGGTCGAGAGCCGGGAGCAGGTGATGGAGACAGCCGGAGCCGTCCGTGAATCGGGGGCGGTAATGCTGCGTGGGGGCGCGTTTAAGCCGCGGACCTCGCCGTACTCCTTTCAAGGGCTTGGCGAGGAGGGACTGCGGTACCTCAAGGAGGCGGGCGAGGCGACAGGGATGCCGGTTGTCTCTGAGATCATGGCCACCGATCAGGTGGAGGTGATGCGTGATTACGTCGACGTGCTTCAAATCGGTGCACGGAACATGCAGAACTTCGATCTGCTCAAGCGAGTGGGTGCTGAGACCCGGCCGGTGGTGCTCAAGCGGGGTATCGCCGCTACCATCGAGGAGTGGCTAATGGCAGCCGAGTATCTTCTCGCCCACGGCGCCGAAGACGTTATCCTTTGCGAGCGGGGGATCCGCACCTTCGAGCCCTACACGCGTAACAGCCTCGACATCTCATCCATCCCCGTGGTGAAAAAGCTCAGTCACTTGCCGATCATCGTCGACCCCAGTCATGCCACCGGCCTGCGCGAGCAGGTGCCGCCCGTCGCTCTTGCTGCGGTGGCCGCCGGTGCCGACGGGTTAATGGTAGAGGTGCACCCTCAACCGGAGCAGGCGCTCTCCGACGGGCCGCAGACTCTCTTCCCACAGCAGTTCGAACGGCTCATGCGCGACATAGAGGCGATGTCGCCCGTCGTCGAGAAAGAGCTGTTACAGCTTCCTCACACGGCCGTGCGTGACGCCGCAACAGTGGTGCCGAGCGGCGCCGAACCGGCGGCGGATGCCGGCGCCCGCGGCGTCGCTTTCCAGGGGCAGCGGGGTGCCTACAGTGAGATGGCGCTGTCGCGCTACTTCCAGCACGGCGAGGTGACCCGCCAACCCTCGGCTACCTTTCGTGACGTCTTCCAGGCCGTCCTCGACGGAACCGTACAGTACGGCATTGTGCCCATCGAGAACTCACTCACCGGATCGGTTCACGAAAACTACGATCTCTTCCTTCAATTTCCGGACGTTCGCATCGTCGGCGAGACGATGATTCGTATTCGCCACAGTTTGATTGGCCGTCCGGGCAGCACGATAGATGATGTAAGGCGCGTCTATTCCCACCCCCAGGCTCTCGCCCAGTGCTCCCGGTTCCTCGAGAATTACCCGGACTGGCAGCAGATTCCCTTCTACGACACCGCCGGATCGGTGGAGCATATCATGACGGATGGGCACTCGGGCGACGCCGCCATCGCCAACGTCGATGCGGTTCACCCCTACGGAGCCCGGGTGCTGCAGGAAGACATCGAGACGAATCCCCAAAACTACACGCGATTCTTCGTGCTGGCGCGGCAGGAGAACGCCGACGTCGAGGCGCCGCAGAAGGCGTCGGTGGTCTTCTCTACGCCGGATCGCCCCGGCGCTCTCTCGGAATGCATGCAGCGCCTCTCAGAGCGCAGCGTGAACATGAAAAAGCTCGAAAGCCGCCCGATTCTCGGCAAACCGTGGCACTACATGTTCTATCTCGACATGGAGCTGCCGCCCGAAATGGAAACCTTCGATGCCGCGCTCGAGGATCTGGATCGTGAGTCGGAGGGGTTGCGAGTGCTGGGAACGTACCGGGCAAGCGCCCGGACTGTGTGATATGTCTGCGAGGCCGAACGTAGCAGCACGTCCGCTCTCAGTTTTCGATGCCCAGTTTCTTCATCTGCTCGTGCTCGTCCTTACGCGCGACGTACTCACGGCGCTTCTTGGCGGTGCGGGAGATGATCTCCTTCAAGCCGTCGATTTCAGACTGTGCGCTTCGAAGCTGGGAGCGCTGCTCCCGTGGAAACTCCGCGCGGAGCGCGGTTTCGAGGGACTGAAGACGGCGATGCACCGTTGACAGCTCCTCGAGTTGCTTGTTGAGGAACTCGAAAAGCTGCTCCTCGCTTGCGTTCTGCAGCTTCCGTGCGGTCTGGCTCATCTTGTTGAGAATGCCGCCGTAGATACGGGACTTCTTCGAAAGCTGCTCCGCAAACTCGTCGGCGGATAAGAGCTCGGTCTGTGACGCCGAGGTGGCCTCGTCGAAATACTCGAGCTCGAACATGTGGGACTGCCGGTTTTCACCGCTGGAGACCCGCTGGAAGAAGCGCCGGATCCGCTCTCCGAGGGGAAGCTTTCGGTGGTCGAGCACGTGAACGTTCTCGGAGAGCTTCTGCTGCGCCGATTGCAGACTGCGGCTTGCGCCGGCGATGATCCGTATCGCCTCGAGGAGCATTGGTTTGAAGGGATCCTTTTTGGGTCCCTGCTGCTTCTGCTCCTCCTGCGGGCGCAGACGATTCAGGACTTCCTCCCGCCGCTGCTCACCGTCGGAGGCGAAGTCCTCCTCGAGTGCCTCGCGCGCGAGGTCGGGGAAGAAAGGCTCGCCCTGATGACTGCGCGCGAAGGCACGCTTCATCTTTTTCACCGTTTCATCGGCTGCGCTCAACGCCTGCCCGCCGTCGGTCTCCACCTCCGGATAGACCTCACGGCGCATTACGAGCTTGTACCGTGCCTTGTGATAGTCAGCGAGGAGTTTCAGTCCCTTCATGATCGCTTTCGACTGGCGCGACATCTGCTCAATCGAGTCCTTCACGAGGCTGGTAGAGAGGGGGTCGGCGTCACCGCGTAGCTTGTTCACATGATCGGCAAGCGTCCTGGTAGTAGGGCTCTTTGAAGAGTCGGAGAGGTTTTCCCATTTGATGTAGCCGGTCAGTTTGACGAGGTCCCGAATCTGGCGCAGATCAAGCGAGTCGAGCCTGAACTGAACGTAGTTGTTGAGGAAGTCGAGCATGCTGTCGAATTGTGACAGGCGCATGCTCATGGCCTGGTCCCGCTCCGATTCGAGAAAGGAGTCGTCCGGCGGCGGCTCGATCTCCGAGATGCGCTGGTCGTCCTTGTAGGGATCCTCCTGGATGAGGCCCTTGCGCTGCAGGACCGTGAACAGACCCTGAAATGTGCTGTGGAAGAGGCGAAAATCCTCTTTGAGTTGGGGAATATCCTTTTCCTCGAGACGCTCTGCGCGCTTCTCCAGAGCCTCCTCGAGGTCGTCGGTAAAGCCGGTTGCGGGCTCCATTGCGGAAGTATTATTGTACAAAAGTCGTAATCCTGCAATCGAGTGGAGGCAAAATGGGGTAGCGCGCGCCTTTACCCCGGCAAAACTCATCATCCCTGCCCTTTTGTCCGCAGCCGCGTCGGTGGAGCCGGTGGTGCGCGCCCTCGAAGACGCCTTCGGCACGCTCGACTATCAAAGTGAAGAAATCCCGTTTACCTTCACCGACTATTACACCTCGGAAATGGGCGCCGGCATCCGTCGCCTGTTTTTTGCGGTGGGCGACCTCTACGATCCGTCGGAGCTTGCTTCGCTTAAACTAACCACCGATGAGCTCGAGGAGGGCTTCGCGTCGGGCGGGCGCAGCGTCAACCTCGACCCCGGCATGCTCACCCTCGGAAGGCTCATGCTTGCCTCGACCAAGGACTACGCGCAGCGCATCCCGCTTCGCGACGGGATCTACGCCGAGATCACCTTGCTCTACCGCCAGGGGAGGTTCGAGGCGCTGCCCTGGACCTACCCCGATTACCGAAGCGCCGCCTACCAAGACGTGCTCCGGGATCTGCGGGACCGTTACAAGCGACAGCTCGAGGCCGATTCCGCGCATGCGTGAAGCACCAGGCTCTATTTCCCCGTACCCCATGGTGTGAGGGCGGTACGATACGCACTTTGCGGCGCTCTGAGCGCTTTGATGTACTTGTTCACGGTTGGGTGCAGTCTGCTCGGCGCCGAGACGACGGTCAGCCTCGAGTTGCCCGGCGCGCCGGAGCACTGGCCCCCCTCGATGAGGGTGGAAGAATACCGGGTGAAGTGGCGCGGTGAGGCCGGGAAACTGCGCGAGATAACGGTGCCGGGCGGGGCGTCGCGGGTGGATATAGCCATACCGAAACGGCCGGGGGTGGCAGTGCTCGCCTATCCCTCGTTTGCAGGAGGTGCCTTTCTGCCGCGGCCGGCAGCCGCGGTCTATCCCCATGATGCCGCCGGCGACGCGGGCCTCGAGGCGTCATACGACCGGGGCTTCACCGGTCTCGTCCTCCATCGCGTGCTGTTCACCCTCCCGTCGGTAAACAGTCTGCGGTTGATCGAGGAGGTGAGCGGACGAAGCGAAGGGAATCCATGGCTCTTTGATCTCGAGAGAGTGGCGGAAAAACTCGCCGACGGCAGATTCTCCACCATTTACCTCCGTCCGCGAGACGTGTTCGCAGTCGAGGTCGGAGTGCCGGTTCCAGTCGAGGCGGAACCGGCGGACCGGGATGACGCCGCCGCGGGAAACGGCCCAGCCTCCGGCGTCTGGGTGCGGGATAACCCACTTGCCGCCGTGCTTGCCGCGACGGACACGCCCGGCGGTCCCGTGCTACGGATGCAGCTCACGCCGGGGTACCATCATCTCAGGCAGGTCGAGGGCGGGCGTATCCTGTCGGTAGTAGTCGAGGAAGATGGTACCTACCGGGTGTTCCGGCGATGAGCCGCGGCCTGCGCGGACCCGGGCAACCGCCGTATCCGGACGCCACCGTCACGGCCGGGCCGCACGCGGGCCCGGGCCCGCGTGAGGGTCTCAGCCGACGACGACGTTGACGAGCTTGTTCGGGACGGTGACGACCTTTCGGATGTCCTTGCCCTCGGTGTATTCCCTCACGCGCTCGTTGGCGAGGGCCGTTTCCTTGAGCTCGGCATCACCTGTGTCCGCCGGCATGGTCACCCGGGCGCGGATCTTTCCGTTTACTTGGACGACGATCTCCACCTGTTCGTCTTTGGTCAGCTCCTCGTCGTAGCTCGGCCACTCGTAGGAGGAGAGACTCTCATCGTGGCCGAGCTTCTGCCACATCTCCTCGGCAATGTGAGGAGCGTAGGGCGCAAGGAGTAGCACGAACGGCTCCCAAAGCGCGCGATGAAGTACATCCTGCTTAAAGGCCTCGTTGAGGAAGATCATCATCTGGGCAATTGCGGTGTTGAACTGCAGGCTCTCGGTGTCGTGCGTCACCTTCTTGATGGTCTTGTGCAGCACCCGCCGAAGCTCGAGCGGTGGCTCCTCATCGACGAGCTTCCGCTCGGAGACTCGCCACACGCGGTCGAGGAAGCGATGCACGCCCACGAGTCCGTTCGTCGACCAGGGCTTTGCCGTCTCCAGCGGCCCCATGAACATCTCGTACACGCGCATCGTGTCGGCGCCGTAGTCACGGACGATGTCGTCGGGGTTTATGACGTTCCCCTTTGACTTCGACATCTTCTCGCCGCTTTCGCCGAGGATCATGCCCTGATTCACGAGTCTCATGAAAGGCTCGTCGGTGGTCACCACCCCGACGTCGTAGAGCACCTTGTGCCAGAACCGCGCGTAGAGCAGATGGAGGACCGCGTGTTCGGCGCCGCCGACGTAGAGATCCACGGGCATCCAGTACTGCTCTCGCTCCCTGGAGACGAGCTCGCTGTCGTTCTTCGGGTCGAGATAGCGAAGGTAGTACCAGCATGAGCCGGCCCACTGGGGCATCGTGTTCGTCTCTCGTCGCGCTCCGGCGCCTGAGCCGTCGGGGCATTCGGTTCGGATCCACTCCTCTACCTTGGCGAGCGGCGATTCGCCTGTGCCCGACGGCTTGTAGCTTTCTACCTCCGGGAGCTCGAGGGGCAATTCCGCGGCGTCCAGGGGCACGATCTCGCCGTTCTCGCAGTGAACCAGGGGAATGGGCTCGCCCCAGTACCGCTGTCGGGAGAAGATCCAGTCACGCAGCTTGTAGTTCACAGCGCGTGTCCCTTTGCCCTCGGACTCGAGC
>JAAAOR010000043.1 GCA_009908735.1 Spirochaetota bacterium
GTTATCTCGAAGAGCTCATCGCGGCGGGCTATGTGACCGGGGAACTCGAGGCCGAGGCGCGCCGCATGCGCCCACGAGCTTCGCTCCTGCCGCCCGGTGGTCCGCCGTATCGTCTCACCCACGGTGGTGTCCTATACGTCGGAGATGCGGCGGGGATGATTGATCCCTTCGGGGGTGAGGGCATCTACGGAGCTGTGCAGAGCGGGCGGCTTGCCGCGGAGGCGGCCATAGCGGTACTGGCGGAGCCACAACACGCGCGCTCGGGCGGCAGGGCGACCCCTGCGCCGCCTCACCGCGGCGGGACGGGCTCCGTAACGCCGCGCCGCCTGGCACGCGGGTACAGGCGACGGGTGCGGCGCGAGCTTACGTGGGAGCTCAGGTTCGCGCTCGCGCAGGCTGGGCTTGCGTGGCTTCGCTCCTGGCGGCGCCCGCGGCAGGCGGCGCTGGAGCGGACGGCGCGGCTTGTGGCAGACGTCATGCAGAGTCCACGGGCGTACCGGCGCCGGGTGAGGCATGCACTACGGGTGCAGACTACCGACTCCAGTCCTCCACCCGCAGCCCGGGAATGCCGTCGAAATCTCCGGGGGTGAGCGTTGCTACGACGCACCCATGCTCGAGGGCAGTCGCGGCAACGCAAACGTCGGTTACTGCGCGCGGGAGACCGTTCGCCGCCAGGTGGGCCTGGAGCTCGGCGTAGCGCGTGGCCTCGACGGACGTGAAGTCGAGGACCGGGAGGCGGCCGCTGAGAACCTCGCGATAAAGATCGGTCAGTGGTTCACTGTTCGCGAGGCGTAGGCCCTGGAGCACTTCCATTTCGCTAAAAACGGATACACAGCAGTAGAGGTCACCGACGGCGCGCCATCGTTCGACTACGGTTGGGACGGGGTCCTGCTTCAGGGGCTGGCTGTAGACGGATGTATCAAGCAGGTATCTCACACATCTTCCCCTTCGAAGGGATCGTAGATTCCTTCGGTCAGGCTCCGCACGTCGGGGACGTCCTGGTGAATGCCGTACTCTGCCTCGTGGCGTTGGCGTGCCTCCCACACGGGTGAATGGCCGGCGGTCTCGTGGGAAAGGGGGTCGATTCTCACGAGCGGCCGGCCCCGACGTGTTACCAGAACGCTCTCGCCGGTTTGTGCGACTTCCTCGCATATCCGGGAGAGCCTGGTCTTGATTTCGAAGATTCCGAGTGTTTTCACAATTCTAATTTTACTAGCCAACTGGTCTGTTTTCAAGTCCTGTCATACCTGTCGTCCCCAACACCAGTCCCGGCGCGTATTCTTCACTTGACCGGTGATCGCCGAGGCCGTAGCTTGTGAGCGTTATGGTGGAAAAGAAGCTTCCTTTCTCGAAAGAGTTCATAGAGCAGGTGGCGCGGGAGCATCCCACGCCGTTTCACATCTACGACGAAGCCGCGATCCGAAGGAACGCGCGCGCTCTTAACGAGGCGTTTGCCTGGGTGCCGGACACCGAGGGGAAACCGGGTGGATTTCGCAATTTCTTCGCGGTCAAGGCGCTTCCCAATCCCCACGTGATGCGACTTCTCTGGGAGGAGGGGATGGGCTTTGATTGCAGCTCCGGAACGGAGCTCGTGCTCACCGAAAAGCTCGGTGTGCGCGGTGAAAGCATCATGTTCACCTCCAACGACACGCCCGCGGAGGATTACGCACGGGCGGCGGAGCTCGGCGGCGTCATAAACCTCGACGACATCTCACACATCCCCTATCTCCACAAGCACGTGGGCATGCCGGAGCTCATTTCGATGCGTTACAACCCGGGCCCCCTCAAGGAAGGAAACGTCATCATCGGCAGACCCGAGGAGGCGAAGTACGGGTTCACCCGCGAGCAGATCATCGACGGATATCGTCAGGCGAGGGATCTCGGCGCGAAGCGCTTCGCGCTGCACACGATGGTCGCCTCGAACGAGCTCAACGACGATTACTTCATCGAGACGGCGCAGATGCTCTTCGACCTCGTCGTGGAGATCTACGAGGAGCTGGGCATTCGCATGGAGTTCGTAAACATGGGTGGGGGCATCGGCATCCCCTACCACCCGGAGGACGAGGCGGTGGACTACGAGTACGTCTCACGCGGAGTGAAGCAAGCCTACGAGAACACGATCGAGGCAAACGGTCTCCATCCCCTTCGCATCGTCATGGAGAACGGACGCTGCATTACCGGGCCCTACGGCTGGCTGGTTTCGCGGGTGCGCCACATGAAGGACACCTACAAGCAGTACGTCGGTCTCGAGGCGACGATGGCCGACCTCATGCGACCGGGCATGTACGGCGCCTACCACCACATCACGGTGCTCGGAAAAGAGAACGTACCCGCCACCGAGACGTACGACGTCACTGGAAGTCTCTGTGAGAACAACGACAAGTTCGCGATCGACCGAAAGCTTCCACCGATCAAAGTTGGGGATCTCGTGGCGATCCACGAGACGGGCGCCCACGGCTACTCCATGGGATTCAACTACAACGGGAAGCTCCGCCACGCGGAGCTGCTTTTGAAGCCCGACGGGGGCGTTCAGCAGATTCGCCGCGCAGAGACCACGGACGACCTTCTGCGAACGATCGAGTTCGACTCGCTCGAGCCGGTTAGCGCTGCGACGGTCGGGGCGCGCTAGCCGACCAGCGGGTTTCCAGTAGGCGGGTGAACTGGCTGCCGACGAGGCTTTCGGCCTCGTCGCGGCCGAAGCAGCCGAGGATCTGATGGCGAAAGCTGTCGTTTCGCACCATAGCGGCAACAGTGGAGAGCACCTGTAGATACTCGGTTTGCTGCTCGGGATGGTTGGCAATTACAAAAATCAGATGAACGGGGTGACCGTCGTAGGCCTCGAAGGGGATGCCCTCCGAGGAGATTCCCAGTGCAATGCGCAGCTCCGAGACCGCATCGGTGCGCCCGTGGGCGACCGCAACTCCGTGGCCGAGGCCGGTTGACTGCACGTGCTCGCGCTCTATCACGGTTTCGGCAAAAGCATTGAGATCGAGTTCCTCGACCCGCGCAAACGTGGGAGCGTGGAATATGATTTCCCGTATAGCGTTAAACTTGTCGCCGCTTCGGAGGTTCCATATGACGTCCCCGCCGCTGAAGTAATCCCTAGCTCCGATCATCGCCTCAAGTAATATCGATGTTTTCCTTTTGAGTCAATATTCCGGTGGTATGATGTGGCTTTTCGTGAGACTTTTTTGGCCGGCGCGAGCCGAGCCGGCGCGAGCCGAGCCGGCCGGAGTCCGTGTGTTTGGCGATTGGGGCCCCCGATAGTATATTAATCCAGGGCAGATGGTAACCTCGTTTGAAAACCACCCCGATGTTGCGTAGTATATTCTTAGTTAGGTGGAGCTGATGTTGGTTGAAGCGGAAATTTGGACTGTGGCACGCACCGATAAGGGCAACGCCGTCCTGGTCAAGCCGCTCGGCTCCGAACGGGCCGTTCCGATCTTCATCGGACAGCTCGAGGCGCAGTCAATTCTGATCGGGTTAGGCAACGTGCCGATGCCGCGCCCCCTCACCCACGACCTGTTCATCTCCGTCATGGAGAAGATCAGCGTTGACGTGGAACGCGTCGAAGTGACCGATCTCAAGGACGGTACCTTCTACGCGCGGATTCTGCTCAAGCAAGGAATGAAGAAGCTCAGCATCGACTCACGGCCCTCGGACGCCCTCGGAATCGCCGCCCGCTTGCGGTGTCCGCTGTTTATCTCCGAGGCCATCGTCGACGAGGCGGGTGTGGCGATAAACCTCATTACCGAGGAAGATTCCGAGACCGAGGTTCCCTCTGAAACGGAGCTCGAGCGCGACAAGCTCGAGGAAGAGCTTCAGAAAGCCATCGATGAGGAAGACTACGAGGAAGCGGCACGCATCCGCGACCGCATGAAGGAGCTCTGAGGCAGGCCCGATTTAGCGTGGCGCGGGTTCCTGCAGCGTCCGGACGACCGAGTGCGCGGCCTCGACGAAGCGGTGCAATTCCCCCCGCGCGAGGGGGTGCTTCGAATACAGCGCCTTCTCGGTGGTTCGGACCACCGTCTGGAGCGCACCGGAAAGAGCAGGATAGCCTTGTTGCAACCTTTGGGAGTATTCCCGGGTCGTCTGAGACGGCTCGAAGACTGCTCCCTTTTTTTTGCCCTCCTGCGCTATCTCCTCCAGCTTGCGAAGAATCACGTGCCGCTGTCGTCTGAGGCGAAGGGGCGCCACCTCCGGCCCGCCGGTTCGCCGCCGGGCAGCGGCGGGGGTCTCCTCGGTGTTTTTGCGCGTGCCGGTCCCAGCCGGTCCGCGCTCGCGGCTTCGGGAATGCCGGGTAGCCGAGAGGAGCCGGCGCGTGAGGCGGGAAAGAGTGTGAAGCACCAGAGCCCCCAGTGACAGGATGCCGAGAAGGTACTCGAGAAGCCGGTGGCCGAGCCGGGCCGCCCGCACCTGCCGGCGAAACCGCCGCGAGAACGCCGGCCAGGCGACGAAAACTGCGGCCGCGGCGGCCCCGATGGTGAGCGTGACCGTGCGGAATATCCGCGAGAAGGTGTCCCAGAATCTCGAGACCACGAGCGTTCCCGGCGAGACGCCGTAATCGCCGAGGAGCCCCCGCGTCGGGGGGAGAGAGAAGCGCCGCGGGTCGGGCATGTCGGGCTCGGGTAGCGATGCAAACCAGGAGTGCAGCGCCTCGAGCCATCTCGGCACCGCCGCGGGCGAGAGCGGGGAGGCGTTCCGCGCGAAGGGCAGGGAGACGGCGAGTGTGGCAAGCACCACCACGCCGGCTGTGGTGGCGAGTCGCCTGAGGAAGCGATTCGGCACCCGGATGCCCTCGCCGTAGACGGCGAACTCCTCGCAAAAGGCGTGTATAACCGCTGCGGTAAGCAGGGAAACCGGCGCGTAGAGGGCGAGGAGCGCGAACGAGCGAGCCGAAAGGCTCTGCTCGGAGGCCCAGACGATGGCGCTGCCGATGAGAAGCAGCAGAAAGCCCGTTGCCGCAGCGGTGTTCCTGCCTCGCAGACGCAGCAGGATGTCCGTTGCGAAGCCGCGGGTGTTTCGCATGGTGTGACGGAGCTCCCGGCCGGCCTGCCCCCGGACGCTTTGAAGAAAATCTTCCCGCGGGCGAAATGCCTCGTGGCGCCGGTGGACCGCGAACCACGTTCCGGCAACGAGCACGACCCGGGATACGAGCTCGATTCCGGGGGCGAAGATCCGAGCACCGCCGGCGGAGGCGGCGAAGAGCAGGTAGCTCAGGCCGGCGACGAGGAGAAACTCCCGCAACCTTGCCTCCCATCCCCCGCGATGCGCGGAGACGAGGTTTCCGACGACCGTCTCGATGACGCTCGCGGTGATCACGGCGAGCGTGAACAGCGGCGAGAGGATATCCCGGGCGAGGAGGTCCTCGAGAAGGGATGCAGCCGCGAGCCCGCCTATGACCGGCGGTAGCAGCGCGAGCACGGGATGGATGATCTCGCGATAGACAGCTTCATGCCTCAGTGTCGCCATCATCCTCTCCGTAGAGGCGCACCATGTGCACCGAAAGCCCGTGGCGGGCACCTGTCTGGTACCACGCGCCCCGCCCGCCCTGGTTTCCCCGATCGGCCCGGCCGTCCCGTTGTGCGGGCCCGTGCCGGCGGGTGAGCTCCTCGACGTAATAGAGCTCGATGCTCGCCGGCGTCACACCGGAGGCAATGAGGCGGTCGATGTCCTCCGCGGGGAGAACCGGG
>JAAAOR010000056.1 GCA_009908735.1 Spirochaetota bacterium
CGGAATCGTGTTGGCCTGTGCGAGCATCGCCGTACCGGACTGGATCAGGATCTGATTCCTGGTGAAGTCCACGACCTCGCTGGCCATGTTCACGTCGCGGATCTGTGACTCGGCCGCCTGCAGGTTCTCCGCCGCGATATCGATGCCCTGAGTGGCCATCTCGAGACGGTTCTGATAGGCGCCGAGGTCAGCGCGCTGCTTGTTGACGGCCTTCAGTGCCTCGTCAACGATTCCGATAGCCCGGTTCGCGTTATCGGGGGACGAGAGGGACAGAATTCCATTGTCCGCTCCCCGCACGCCGAGGGCTTGGGCAGTCATGGTGCCGATGTAGGCGCGTTCGCGCTGGTCCATGTTGGCACCGATGTGGAAATACATCGACGCTGTCACGACGTTTTCACCGGTGTCCTGTGCGAACCGTCCGGTGAGCAGGTTCATGCCGTTGAACTGCGCGTGCGACGCGATGCGGTCGACTTCGTCCACGAGCTGCGAAATCTCGACCTGGATCTGCATTCGGTCTTCGGCAGAGTAGATACCGTTCGCAGACTGGACGGCCAGCTCGCGGATGCGGTGCATGATGTCCTGGGTTTCCTGAAGGTAGCCTTCGGTGGCCTGAATGAAGGAGACGCCGTTCGACGCATTGCGGGACGCCTGGTTCAGACCGCGGATCTGGCTTCGCATCTTCTCCGATACCGCGAGACCGGCCGGATCGTCGCCGGCGCGGTTAATGCGCAGACCGGAGCTCAGTTTCTCGATGTTGCCCTGAACACGGCCGGTTACCGTGCCGCGCACACGTTCCGCGAACATGGCGCTCAAGTTGTGATTAATAATCATGTAGCTTTTCCTCCGTGAAAAGTCATAGGCCCGTCAACGACGGGCGCCGGGCATCCGTGCCCGGGTATGGACGTCTGCTTTTTTTCTGCCGCCTCCTCTAAAGCTCAGATCTCATACTCCGATACTCAGAGTAAGGGAGAACATACCTTGAAGCGGTGCAGGCCGATTCCAGGAGATCTCCCTAATCATAAGCATCGACCCCCCGGTCTTTAAGCTTTAGCGGGTTTTCGAACAAATCGGTGGAAATGTCGTGCGGATGTCTGCTGCTCAGGAAGACTGCAGGCGGTCCATGTACTCGCGCGCGACAGGATCCTCGGGTTCGAGATCGAGCACGGAGTGGAAGAAGCCTTCGGCCTCCTCGACCTTTCCCTGTTTGAGAGCAAGGATGCCCAGGTTGGACATGATCTTGGTATTGGTGGGCTCTTTGCCGAGGGCCTCTTCGAGCCGCCGCCTGCTCTCCTGGTACTCGCCGAGTTCCATGTGGCAAATCGCCAGCTCGTTGAGAGTGTCGGGATGGTCCGACCCGTGCTCTTCGGCCTTCAAGAATGCCTCGCGGGCCTCCTCGTACATCTCGAGTCGCCGGTACGCCCAACCGAGCAGAAACCAGGCATTCCAGACATCGGGGTGCGACTCGAGAAACTGCTTCGCTTTGCGAATGCCTTCCTCTTCGTTGCCCATGCGGATAAAGTCATAGGCTTCCTTGAAGAGGGTATCGAGAAGGTTTTGTGAGTCGATCTCGTTCATTATGGAACGAGCTTCGCTTATCTTCTCTTCGTCTTCGCCGGATTTCGTGTAGCTCTCCAGGTGGAAACGCGCACGGTCGTAGTTTCGCCGTTTCAGGTAAAAGTGGGCCGCGTTCAAATGGGCCTCCGGCAAGATCTCGTCCTTTTCGAACAGCCCGTTGTACGTTTCGAGCGCCGTATCCTCGTACCGGCGCGCGCTGTCGTCATCTCCCCGCGACTCCGCGGCGTCCGCGCGTTGCTCGTAGAGCAGGGCAAGGTTGAGCTCCACCCGGCTATCTTCGGGCAGAAGGCCGCCGAGGGCGCGGAAGATCTCCTCGGCCACGTCGAAGTCTTTGTTCTTGGCCTTGAACACGCCGGTCTCGGTAAGCTCTTCGACAATGTCCGGCCGCGCTTCGAGCACGAAACGGCGGTAGTAATCGGCGTGCTCGTGATCCGGCTCGTAGGCGAGTATCTTGAGCATGGCCGCAATGATTTGCTCCCAGCTGAGGTCCGAGGGATCCCATCGATCTGCGGTGCCGGTGGCAGCCTCGACGGGGAGCATGATTTCCGGATCGATCTCGAGCCCCCCCACCTGCCGTTCCAGTGATTCCGGCACGGCAATGTAGATGATATTTGCAAGAGGATTGCTTCCGTCCGCGGGTGAGGATGGATTGTCTTGATTGTTCATGATGTTTCTTGTCCGTCTTGGCTCTGGTCCTGGCCTTCCTGGTTTCTAAGCGATCGTGATTTACTCGAGTTCAGGAAGCCCGAGACCATGAGCTTGTACTTCATCGGGATCGTCTCGATGTCGAACTGCAGAGCGAGAGCTGCAATGTCGCTGCGTCCTTCAACGGCCTCGAAGCGAACGACAGTCGCCGGTACGTCTATCTCTTCGTTGGTTTCGGTCATCGTCAGTCGCAGGTTTGCCTGCTTGTTTACGAGGAACTTTGCAAGACCGAGGATCACGACCTTCGCGCCGCCGAATGAAACGTCCCGTAGAATGCACCTCCGTGGAACGCCGTCAATGTAGACCAGCGCGTCTTTGTGATTTACTCCCATGGCGCGGGCACTATCCGCGGTAACCGGTATGCGCTCCTCTTTGCGCTTCGCAGAGGCGGCGTTTGCCTCGATCAATCTGCCGAGGATCTCGATCAAATCGTCCGGCGGTCGCTGCGTGTAGGTGAGCGTAAGAAAGTAAAGCTCGGGTTTTTCCTCTCCGTACGGGGTGTATCCGGAGATCTTGGCTCCCACGAAGAAGGAGATCGGATCTGCCTTGTCTCGCTGCAAGAAGCTCATACGAAGTGACACCACGCTGTTCGACTTTTTGATCGCCTCCGAAAGTGAGGTTTGCATGTTGGCAACGATCTTTGCGCCCGTCATGGAGGCCGAGTACACCACAATCGGCCACTGGTACCCCGTGCACTTGAGATATACCTGCTTCGGATTGAGAAGAGTAGCTTTTATCACGTCCTTTGTGAACGTAACGTCGACGCTCGAATACTGCTGATAGTATCGGGTGATTTGCTGGCTGGTGCTGATCGCCATGGGCTCGTGACCAGAATACTACGGCACCGCTCAGAGCGGTGTCAACACAGCCTAGTCCTCGAGTGAGGAATCAAGTGTGTGAATAAGGTTGTCGGCGATTGCCTCTATCTGTTCGGCTTCGCCGTTGTCTTGGGGGGAGGCTGCATCTCCGGCGGAGTCATCGCGCGTCTTGAACACTTCATCCACCGAGAGCAGGCCGGCAAGTATGGCGATTTTCAGGGGATCCGACGTCGAGACGGAGCCCTCTATTTCCTGGACCTTGGTGCGATAGTAGTCGACTATGTCGCGTAGTCGTCCCGGGTCCTCGTCAGCGTGTATAGTAAAGGACGTCCCGAGCATTTCGATACGCATGAATCAGAAAATGTCCAGCTCTCCCCGATCTTCAGAGCTTTCCTGCTCTCCCGATTCCTCACTGGGGCGAGCCTCCGATTCTTCACCGGAGCGAGCCTCCTCTGTGGAGATCTCGGGGGAGGCTTCGGGTATCGTTTCCGATGAAGCATTCGGCGCGTCCTCAGCCAACTCTGCCCCCGCATCGGTGTCGCGGGGCGCAGAGTCAAGCACGTTGTCTTCGAGCTGATCAAGTTGATCCAGCGCGGAAAGGATGCCTTTCTCGATTTCGGATTGGTCTTGTTTGAAATCGGATATTTTTGTCTCGAGCTCGCCAATTCGCTGCTCGTAACTCTCGAGCTTTTCCTTCAAGACCGAATTTTCGTGCTTCAGATCCGCTATGCGCGAGACGGCGGTGTGAACCTTCTTCTCGAGCGTTCGAATCTGCTCGAGTGTGATCATACGTTGGCTTTCTTCTTCGCCGTATCAACGAGCTGCTTGAAAGCAGACGGATCCTCGATCGCCATGTTCGACAGCGCCTTGCGGTTTACCTGGATATCGGCCTTATTGAGCCCCTCGATGAAGCGGGAGTACGACATCCCCTCCGCCCGGCATGCCGCCGAAATGCGTGTGACCCAGAGTCTGCGGAAATCTCGCTTCCGGGTCCTGCGATCGCGATAGGCATACTGCAGGGACTTCGCGACGGCATCCTTTGCCGTACGATGGAGCTTGCTGCGACGCCCCCAGTATCCCTTTGCCTGTTTGAGAATCTTGTTTCGTCTGTCTTTGCGTCGTGTTCCGTCTACTGCGCGTGGCATATTTCGTGGCTCCTGTTTCTGTCTCTCTGCGGTCTAACTGTACGGAATGAGCTTCTTTGCTCGCTTTGCCTCTTCTGGGCTGAGGATCGCCGTTTTGCGCAGATTCCGCTTTCGCTTACGCGACTTCTTGGTAAGAATGTGACGGAGGCCCTGTTTCTTATACTTTACCTTGCCCGTAGGCGTTACCCGAAAACGCTTGGCGGCGCTTCTGCGTGTCTTCATCTTCGGCATGCCGTATCTCCTAATTTGTTTTGGAACGTGCGTGTCACTTCTTCGCCGAGGCAGGGCTGAGGATCATCGACATGAATCGCCCCTCCATGGCGGGCGATCGGTCGAGGTGATAGGCGTCCCCCAGCTTCTCCCTTACCCGCTCGAGAACCTGACGGCCGATCTCAGTGTGGGCCATTTCCCGTCCACGGAATCGCACCGTTACCTTCACCTTAAAACCCTCGTCGAGGAACTCACGAATATGCTTGGTCTTGAACTCGAGATCGTGTGACTCGATCTTCGGCTGCATCCGAATCTCTTTCAGCTTGACCAGCTTCTGCTTCTTCTTGGCGTCGCGATTCTTCTTCTCCTGCTCGAACTTGTACTTCCCGTAATCGAGCAGCTTGCAAACCGGGGGTTGGGCCTGGGGCGCAACTTCCACGAGATCTACGCCATTCTCCTGGGCACGCTTTAGTGCCTCGGTGGTTGGGACGATCGCCTGCTCTCCGGTGTCATCGTTGATGAGTCGAACTTCGCGGACGCGAATACCTTCGTTCGTTCGTAGGTCTTTCGCTGCCAATCTGCCTCCTGCGGACCGTGATCTTCTGCGTATAGAGTGTTGTACTCTATCACCGCGTCGAAAAAAGGTCAAACGGTTGTACTTCGTTACCCGAGAAGGTATTGTTCGAGAACAATCTAGGGCAAGCCCTACGGAGCAGGCGAGGACAATGGACGGGGTAGAACGAGCGCTCGACAGAGCGCAGCAGTTGGAAGAGGAAAACCTCAACACTTACGACATATACGCGGCGATTACCGACCACATCGGGTTAAAGCGCTTGCTTTCGAGCCTGATCGAGGACGGCAAGTCTCACCTTCGCGAACTCGGGCAATTTCGTGCCCGCTCCGATGCGCAGGACCTATTCGACAAGACCAAGGCCGGGTCGATCGGTGCCTTGGAGTCTTCCGAGGTGGAGTACTCATTTGACGCATCGATGGATTACATCGACTTCCTGCGAACTATTTTCGAGCGGGAAGAGGCGCTCGTAACCGTCTACGATGCCGTCGCCGGCGCCGCCTCCGACAACGACGCCGAATATCTTTTCAAGCGACTGGCCGAGGATGGTCGAAAGCACGCATGGCTTGCCAAAGACCGGTACGATCTGGAACAGCTGAAGTGAGTCCTCATGTAGACACATGATTGCAACGGGGGCCCTGTAGTGCTACTCTCTCGAAAGCTATGCTCCTGTACCTCGTACTCTCGGCTCCGCTTTTCGCGTTAATTCTCTGCCTCTTCTACGGGGTCACCCGGCCGGGCCCGTCAGCCGTGATGTTTTTCCACGGCATGCTTTCCGCGGTACCCTTGTTGGCGCTGTGGTGGGCACTGGGTACGTTCGTGGAGCTTACCTATACACCCGGTGGCTTGTACCTCCAGGAGCTCACCCTGCGTATGCTACACCCTCTGCTCCCGGGCGTCGGCCTTTTCTTCCTTTTCGAGCGTCGTCTGTGGCGGGAACGGGGTCACGTAGCCGTCATTGCATTGGCAGCCTTTCTTGCAGGCGTCTACTTCGTACAGTCGCTCGTCGATGTGCTTCGCATCGCGCACCACTACAGTCCGTACGTGGCCTTTCTCCTTCCAACCCTTCGGATCGGGCTCATCGCAACTGTGCCTGCCCTCATCGGAGCGACATCGCGGGAGCCCCGCCCGGTGCGTCTGCTCCCGGCAGCCGGAATCGTTCTGCTTCCGGCCGCCTTTGCTGCCGCCGCGCTGCTCGATCATCTGAACTATGCCCCGATCGGATACCTATCTATTGCGCTCGTCGTCGCCCTTGCGTTTCTGCTGCACGCCCTCCTTATTGGGAGCTACTATCCCCGGCGCACCCAGGCGTTCTCGTGGAATATGGATGCCCGTGACCGGCGAGTCTCCGAAGAGCTCATCCCGGACACGAATGAGACGGACGCGAGCGGCAGCGACGACGCAACGACCCGAGACGACGGCGCCGGCTCAAGTCCGGTGACGGAAGTATCTGGACACACGGAGCGCGATGCGTAAGCCGCGACCTCGCCGACTGGCGGTCCGACCGGCGGCACTTGCAGTCTTGGCCTCCCTGCTTGTCGCGTGCGCACCCTCCGTCACGCTTGTGAGCGACCCGGTGTTTGCAGAGCTATACCTCTCGGAGAGCGGGGAGCTCCATCGTTTCGAGAGGGCTGCGGCCAACGCGGGCTATAGGTTGCGCACGGTGACGCTCGAGGCCGTACCTCAGGGTCCGGAGGGAGTCGACGCCGCCCTCGCCGGTACCGACCGCGGGCAGTCGGTCGTGCTCTCACCGCTGCTTGCCGCGGTTGCGCTCTCAACGGACGCTTTGCCGGAACGCGAGGGAGGCCGTGTCCTCCTCCTAGGCGGGCAGGATGCCGCCGACCCCGCCGCCGCGGCGTCTTCTACTGCGCATGAAGGGGTGTCGCGAGCGGTGCACGAGCGTGTTCCCGCCTTTACCGAGCTCGGCCGGCGCCTCTCGGGGCTGTCCCTCGTAGCGTACTTTCGCGTTGATACCGAGGCCCGGCGTGCCGAGCTCGACGCGTTTCGCAACGCCCTCGGCACCGGCACCGAAACCACCCGGTTCATAGTCTTCGAGAATTCGCCTGATGACACTGCGGTTCGGGAGGAGCTTTTTCGCGTGCGGTCCCCGGACGTGGACCTCGTCGCCTCCTTCCTAGGGCCCTGGAACCATCTGATCCTCGATGAGGTCGGCGGCATGGGCGCAACGCAGCCTCCGGTTGCGACCGAAGACCTGGGCCCTGCAGTTGCCGGATACGAATCCCTCGCCGTCCTGAGCGTAGAGCGCGATTTTGCCGGTGCGCTGGAGGCCTTTCTCTCGGACGGGCAAGGCGATATAATAGTGGAGTCAAGGGTTTTAGACCGTGACGGTGACCCCGATAGTCGTGTACCATAGGGGCAATAGCTGCTATGTTTGTGCGGTAATCGGGTCGTGCGATTAAACGGGATGAAAGAAGCTGCCGATTGTGGAAAAGGGAATGCCCTTCGGGAAATTAGAGAGGTTCAAACTGTTTGACAAAGGGTAGGCCCGGAAATATAATCGGAAATGCTTTTATCGAGCTTTCAGCGACCACGGAAAAAAGGAGCTGAGTAATGAAAAGAGGCAGCCTCGGGTACGTGCTGGTACTGCTGTCACTGTTGTGTCTTCTCGCTGTCCCTGCCTTCACTCAGAGTAGGAACGTAACGAACATTGTCTCGGTAGTTCTCGACGATTTCGATGATCCCCAAGAGAGTCGATATATCGTTCGCGGGAGCAAGTTCATCAACGAGGCCTATCTTGATGAGAGCGGGGCGGTAACGCATGGTCATCTGCGGACTTTCCCCACGGCGCTTTATCGTGAGGAACCCGAAGACCGAGAACTGCGTGCGCTTGGCGTTAACGCTGCGTTCAACCGGAAAGGCTATAACTACATAGAGATCATTCCGGCGTCTGAGGGAGAGGATGGAGAGCTGGTGCCCGACGGAATAGAGATTCCGGGAACCGTTCGGGATATGAGCATCTGGGTGTGGGGCAGCAATCGCCAATATTCTCTGGAAGTGCAGTTGCGGGATCATCGCGGAATAGTGCATACCCTCGACTTCGGTAGCATCGCCTACCGAGGGTGGGATAACCTGAGCATCGATATTCCGACCTATATCCCGCAGGACGTCGTCTACGTTCCACAGCGTCAGGGCCTCGAAATCGTAAAATTTCTTTTGTGGACGTCGCCACGCGAGCGGGTAAATGAGTTCTACGTATACTTCGACGAGCTCCGCGTAACCACCGATACGTTCGAAGAACCGTTTGATGGCGAGCGTCTTGCCAATCCCGAGTATGTCGAGGAGCTGTGGTCCGAAGGGGAGGGGGAGTAATGAAACGTGCCGTTCTGATTTTCACAGTCGTTCTTTTAGCCGCCACTCCGGTCATGGCGCAGCAGGCGCAGACTCAAGCCGGCGACCTCGGCACCGACACCGCTCAGCAAGCCCTGCAGGAGGTCTCGCTCAGCCGCTTTGAAGACCCGGGGCTCTGGAATGTGTATGTTCCCGCCGATCAGGGCGTCATCACCCATCAGCGGCTCGAAGGTGCCCCGATGGACAAAGAGCCCATTCCTGAAGAGGAAGAGGTCGGCTTGTTGATTCAGGATCAGTACGTCCTTGGTGTGAAAACCGAGTTCTTTCCCCCGCGATCGGCAAGCAGCATTTACGTGGAGGCAAATCGGCCGCTGGCGGTTCCCGGCATCGCGAAGACTCTCTCTGTGTGGGTGGTTGGGCGGAACTTTAACCACCGACTGTACGTGGTCATCCGCGATTTTACGGGACAGACAAGCGTGTTGCACATGGGCCGGATGAACTTCTCCGGTTGGCGACAGCTGACCGTACCCATTCCGCCGGAAATTAACCAGCGGGATATCCACTACAGCGATCAGGGCGGAGTGGAGATAGTCGGTTTCGTGATAGAGCCCGACCTTCTCGAGACCTTTGGTTCCTACTATATCTACTTTGATGATCTGCGCGCACTCACCGACCTCTTCTCCGAAGAAGCACGCGATCCCGACGACATGGTTGACTCCTGGTAGGAGCATGTCGCGACGAAAGACGTAGCTTAAATCCTTCGATACCATAGCCCGGCCGCCTCTCAGCGGCCGGTTTTTTTGGGTGCGCGTCGCGGAATCAGGCTTGGAGGAAGATGCGTTCGAAGTTCGCACGGGCCGCTGATGCGAGTAGCTCCACGCTTTGCCCGCGCAGCTCGGCGAGAAACTCGTAGGTGTATCCCACAAAGCCCGGTTGGTTGGGCTTTCCTCGGACAGCTTGCGGTGCCAGGAAGGGGGCGTCCGTCTCAACGAGAATGCGGTCGCCGGGGATGATGGCAGCGGCCCTTCGGATGTCTTCCGACCGCTTGTAGGTGGCGTTTCCCCCGAAAGAGATAGTAAACCCAAGGTCGAGAAACCGTCGTGCCGCTTCGGCGTCGGCTGAGAAGCAATGCATGACGCTCTCCACGGCGGGCGGGTGTGAAGCGAAGACGTCGAGGATGTCGTCGGTTGCGTCCCGGTTATGAACGACCACCGGCATGCGGCGCTCGTTCGCGAGCTCGATTTGTGAGGCAAAGAGATCACGCTGCTGTGTCGGCGTCCCGTTGTTCCTGTACCAGTCGAGACCTATCTCACCCAACGCGACGACCTGCGGGTTCGAGAGGGCCTCCCGGAGGCTGGTTTCCTGCGTCTCGAACGAGACGGCGCCGGCGTTGGAGGGATGCAGCCCCGCCGTAAGATAGACGCGATCGATCTCCGCGAGACAGCCGAGGCGTTGTTCGAAATCATTGAGGGATACCGCGATGTCGAGTCCGTATGCCATCCCCGCCTCCAAGCACGCGTGCAGAATATCCGTTGCCGGAAGACCCTTTTCTTTCATGACAAGTGTGTGGAAGTGTGAATCTACACTACCCGGGATGACGTGGGGCGAGCGATCTCGCGACATGCTTTAATCCTCCATGGTTTGCAGGGGGTTGCTTCGATGAAGTACGGGCTCGAGATAGCGTCCCGTCCAGGAGCTCGCGCGTGCCTCTACGATTTCTTCGGGGGTTCCCGCGGCGACGATTGTGCCACCGCCGTCGCCGCCTTCGGGCCCAAGGTCTATAACCCAGTCGGAGTCGGCCACTACTTCAAGGTTGTGCTCGATGACGATAACGGTATTTCCCGCCTCCACGAGGCGATGTAGGACCGACACCAACCGCTCGACGTCGGCCATGTGAAGGCCGATCGTGGGCTCATCGAGGATATAGAGGGCCGTCCCTTGCGAGGCGCTACGAGCCTTTGCAAGCTCGGTCACCAGCTTTATCCGTTGGGCCTCACCACCGCTGAGGGTCGGGCTCTGCTGCCCGAGCTTGAGGTAGCCGAGCCCGACATCACGCAGCATCTCGACCGCCCGGTGAATGGTGGGGTGCGCCTCGAAGAAGGCGACCGCTTCCTCCACGCTCATGTCGAGAACTTCGGAGATATTCTTGCCCTTGAACTCAACCTCGAGGGTGTCATCGGTAAAGCGTCTGCCGTCGCAACGATCACATACCACGCTGACGTCGGGTAGAAAGCTCATTTCGATCCGCTTCAACCCTTGTCCGGCGCATTCGGGGCAGCGGCCTTCGGCGGTGTTGAAAGAGAACCTGCCGGCGTTGTAGCCGCGCATGCGCGACTCCGGTAACCCGGCAAAGAGACGGCGGACCTCGCCCCAGAACCCGACATAGGTCGCAGGGCAGCTTCTCGGTGTCTTCCCGATGGGGGTTTGATCAACTTCCCTGGCGTAGTCGAGGGAGGAAAAGCCGTCAATGCGCGTACAGCCGACCCATTCGGGAGTCTCATGGGTGTTACCGAGTCGCGGACGGAGGTTCCGGTGGATGACGTCGCGAACGAGTGAGCTCTTGCCGCTTCCGCTGACGCCCGTGACGCAGACCAGGCGTGCGAGGGGTACCGAGACATCGACCTCCCGCAGATTGTGGAGGGTCGCGCCGTGGACGGTTAACCGATCGGTATTGTCGCTAAGGAGGCGGCGCCCGTGCACCGGGTGCCCGGGTGGGCGGCCGAGATATCGCGCGGTAACCGATTGTGGAGAGGAAAGAACGTCGCCGACCGAGCCCTCGGCAACCACGGCCCCGCCCTCAACGCCGCCCCCGGGACCGAGGTCTACCACGTAATCGGCGCTTCGTATTGTGTCTTCATCGTGCTCGACGACGATGATGGAGTTGCCTTTCGCCTTGAGCTCGTGGAGTGTCTCGAGCAGCATCCGATTATCCCGTGCATGCAATCCGATGGTGGGTTCGTCGAGGACGTAGGCTACGCCGCGGAGATTGGACCCGAGCTGGGCGGCGAGACGGATGCGCTGTGCCTCCCCTCCGGAAAGCGTTGGTGCGGCACGATCGAGGGGGAGGTAACCGAGACCCACGCGTTCGAGAAAGGACAGTCGGGCGCCGAGCTCGGCAAGAATATCGTGTGCAATTTCTCCCTCGCGGTCGGTGAAAGAAAAAGAATCGATTCGTCCCCGCGCGTTGCTGACCGAGAGTTCCGTTACATCGTAGATGCCTGCGTTCTGCAGAAACACCGCACGTGCCTCGGGGCGAAGACGGGTGCCGCCGCAGGCGGTGCACGGCGTACCCTCATTGAAGGCCTGTGCGCCCGGTCCTGCGGTTGGCGAGTGCTCATTCTCGTCGTCTTCGCTTTCCTGCCCGGCAAGCCCCGTCCCTCTACACTGCGGACACCATCCGTGTTTTGAGTTAAATGAAAAGAGCCTCGGATCGAGCTCTTCAAACCCCCGGCCACAAACCGGGCATGAGCGCTCGGTGGAGTAGACCGCCTCCTCCCGGGTTCTACTGTCGAAAACATGGATGACGCCCTTTCCGAGGGCCGCAGCCCGCTCGAGCAGGGCGCGGAGATGCGCGAGGTTGGCCGGATCCACCTCCACGTCGCCGATGGGGGCCTGGATCGTGTGCTCGCGGAACCGATCGAGACGGGGCCAAGCTGCGGTTTCCAGAAGATCACCGTCGACGCGCAGATACTCAAAGCCCTTGCCGGCTGCCCATGAGGCGAGATCGGTATAGTAGCCCTTCCGCGCGGTTACGAGCGGAGCGAGAACGGTGACCCGACGTCCCTGCGCACCGGCGAGGAGGGTTGCTGCCACCGAGTCTACGCTCTGCGGCTCGATGGGCACGGCGCACGTGGGACAGTATTGCGTACCGAGCTTCACAAAGAGGAGCCGGAGAAAATGATAGACCTCCGTCACGGTGGCGACGGTGCTCTTATTGGCGCCCCGACTCGTGCGCTGCTCAATGGCGACGGTCGGCGGAAGCCCCTCGATGTGCTCGACGTCCGGCTTGGCCAGTTGCTCCAGAAACTGTCTGGCATACGCCGAGAGCGATTCCACGTACTTGCGCTGCCCCTCGGCATAGAGCGTGTCGAACGCCAGCGAGGGGCGGCTGCTCGGTTGCACGAACTGCCGGGCGTAGGCGTTCAGAGATTCAAGGTAGCGCCGCTGCCCCTCACCAAAGAGAATATCGAATGCCACCGTGCTCTTACCGCTTCCGCTGACGCCGGTGATGACGACAAGCTCGTCACGCGGGATGTTGAGGTCGACGTGCCTCAGGTTGTGCTCCCGGGCGCCGCGTATCACCATCTCAGCGTCCGGGGTTGTCTCCGGTTCATGGGGGACCGGTTCAGCGGCGGTAAAACCGGACTCGGCCACCTTTCCGCTAAGGTAGCGTCGGAGCGCGTCCGCCGTATGCCCGTCAGCCGACTCCGCAAGTCGCGCAGGGGGACCTTCGGCGACGACGGCGCCCCCGGCTTCGCCGCCCTCGGGGCCGAGGTCGAGGACCCAGTCTGCAGCCGCGATTACGTCGAGGTTATGCTCGATAACGACCACGGAGTGTCCGGCGTCCACGAGACGTCGAAACGCCTGCAATAGCACCTCGATATCGCGGAAATGCAGGCCGGTCGTCGGCTCGTCAAAGAGGAAGAGGAGCGTGTCGTGTGTGCGCTTCGAGCGTCGCGAGGCATCGGCGAGGTGGCCGGCCAGCTTTAGCCGCTGGGCCTCACCGCCGCTGAGAGTCGGGACCGGCTGCCCGAGGGTTACGTATCCGAGGCCTACGTCGCGAAGGGGCTCGAGCCGCCTGCCGACAGCTTTCGAGAACGAGAACACCTCAACGGCCTCTTCGACCGTGAGCTCGAGGACGTCGGCGATGGAGAGGCCGCCGCGGACCGGCCCCGCGTCGCCGTCGGGCCCCGCGTCGCCGTCGGGGATGCCGGCGACGACCCTATCCTTGCCCGACGGTGCGCCCCTGGTCGCCGGGGGAAGCAGTTTCACGTCCAGCACATCGGAGCGATAGCGGGCGCCGTTACACTCGGGACATCGCAGGTATACATCGCTGAGAAACTGCATCTCCACGTGCTCGAAACCGTTCCCCCCGCAGCTCGGACAGCGACCGTCGCCGGAGTTGAAACTGAACGTCCCCGCGGTGTAGCCGCGCTCGCGTGCCAGCGGCTCCCGTGCGAAGAGCTTGCGTATCTCGTCGAACGCCCCGACGTAGCTAGCCGGATTCGAGCGCGTAGTCTTTCCGATGGGCGACTGATCCACCATGACCACGCCGTCAATGTTCTCGACACCCGAGAGCTCATCGTAAGCCCCCGGCTGCTCTACGGGCGAACCCGTTTCCATGCGGATGGCATGATAGAGGACGTCCTGCACAAGGGTCGATTTCCCCGAGCCGCTGACTCCTGTCACGCACACGAGCCCGCCGAGCGGAATGTCGACGTCGACAGAGCGCAGGTTGTGCTCTGATGCCCCACGAACCGAGACGACCGCGCTGCCGCGCCGTTCACCGAAGCGCCTTTCCCCTGCGGTGGTCGTCGTCTCTTGGTGCGGCGCCCCCGGGCTTCGGACGCCGGAGCCGGCGACCTCCGGCACCTGGTCGCCCGCAACCGGGCGGCGATCGAGATAGCGCCCGGTAACGGACTGGGGCGCACGTCGCAGCTCGTCAGGCGTTCCATAGAACACCAGTGCGCCGCCGCCGGACCCCGCGTCCGGACCCAGATCAAGAACAAAATCGGCTGCCTCGATCACCTCCGGATCATGCTCCACGACGATGAGGGTGTTCCCTGCATCCCGTAGACGATGCAGAACGCGAATGAGCCGGCCGATATCGCGCGAGTGAAGGCCGATGCTCGGCTCGTCGAGCACGAATAGGGCATTCACGAGCGAGGTTCCCAACGCGGTCGTCAAGTTGATGCGCTGCACCTCTCCGCCGCTGAGGGTGCGCGACTGCCGGTCGAGGGTAAGGTAGCCGAGGCCCACATCGAGGAGATAGCCAAGCCTGGTTGCTATCTCCTCAAGAAGGAGCTCCACCGCCTCGTCGAGCGGTCCGGGAAGGTCGAGGTGCTCGAAAAAGGCGACCGATCGGGAGATCGGGAGAAGCATGATCTCATGAATATTGAGCCGCTCACCGCCACTCGAGAGTCGCCACAGAAGGGGCTCGGGCTTGAGCCGGGCTCCGCCGCAGTCGGGGCAGGGAGTGTAGGTTCGGTACTTGGAGAGGAGCACGCGGATATGCATCTTGTAGCTCTTCGACTCGAGCCAGTCAAAAAACCTGCGAATACCGTACCACTCACCGTCTTCCCAGGGCCCCTCGCCCTCGATGACCCACGCCCTCTCCTCATCGGTGAGATCACCCCACGGGACGTCGGTCCGAACGTTGCGGGTGCGGGCAAAGTGCATCATCTCCGTCCGGCAGACGCCGTAGCTCTCGCTCTGCCAGGGACGCACCGCGCCGTCGGCCAGACTCTTGTTCTTGTCGGGCACGACCAGGTCGTAGTCGATGCCGATGACCCGCCCGAAACCCCGGCAGGTGTCGCAGGCGCCCATGGGGGAGTTGAACGAGAAAAAGTTCGGCGCCGGCTCGCGGTAATGGATGTCGCACGCCGCGCAGTGGAGATCGGAGGAGTAGTGCCTGGCTTCCCGGGGCTCGAGGTCGGGGCCGAGTATGTAGGCCGTGACTCTGCCCTTGCCGTGATGCATTGCCGCCTCGAGGTCCTCGCTGAGGCGCTGCCGGTTTGCCGCGGTATAGCGGGTGCGATCCTGTATCACCTCTACGGCGTCGGTCGTCTGAGAGTGCACGTGCGTGTAGCCCTCTTGGCCGAGCAGCTCGATGATCTCTGCGGGGTCGAAATCGGTGGGGACCGGGACGGTGAAGGTGATCATGATTCGGTTGTCCGCCGGTACCTCACCCACGAGATCGTCGAGGATGCTCTGTGGCGTGTCTCGGCGGACTTCACGCCCACAGGAGCGGCAGTAGAGTGTCGCCGCCCGCGCAAAAAGCAGTTTCAGATGATCGTTGAGCTCGGTCATTGTGCCGACGGTGGAGCGGGAGGTTCGCACGGGATTGGTCTGGTCGATGGCGACAGCCGGAGGTATTCCCTCGATACGGTCCACCTGCGGCTTGTCCATACGGTCGAGGAATTGGCGCGTGTAGGCGGAGAACGTCTCCACGTAACGCCGCTGCCCCTCGGAGTAGACGGTGTCAAAGGCCAGAGACGATTTGCCCGAGCCACTCACGCCGGTGACCACAATGAGTTTGTTGAGGGGAAAGTCGAGGCTCAGGTTCTTGAGATTGTTCTGACGTGCCCCCTCGATGCGGATGGCGGGCCGGTATGGTGCACTCGTCTGTGTATGCGGCATGTGGAACTCAGAGCCTAAGCTATAGTCGCCGCCGGCGCGAGGCAAGTGATGAGAACACGAGAGCTCAGAGCTCCTCCGCCGATTGCGGCCACACGAGCTGCAGGTCTGCGGCGGGCCCGCTCGCGCGGGTCGCGCTCCCGGTATCTCCGAGGGCGTATTGGCGCGCGAGCTCGGGTGCGCGTCGCTGTACGAGGTCGATGTGGCGCCTCGCCGCGTCGGGCTTTCCTAGGGCGAGCTCTATTCTCGCAAGCAGCGCGTTTACGACAACCGATTCGGGCCGAAGCTCAAAGGCCGGCAGCAGCGCTCTGCGGGCTTCCTCGTAGTTGCCGGCGGCAACCGATAGGTTCGCGAGGTTTACCCTGCTTGCAACCGCATCCGGATCGATCTCGAGGGCGGCGAGCAGGGCCGCCTTCGCCTGCCCACGGCGACCGAAGCGGCCGTGGAGCATGGCAAGCCGGTTGAGATGCCGCACCTGGGCGGGGCCGCGGGCGGCATCGGCATCCGTGCGTGCCCGGGTAACGGCGTCGGCGTAGATGACCAGCTCGAGATTGGCAGCGGTAGCTCGTGCGCGCTCGCCGCGCTCGTCTGCGGCGGGCGGCAGAATGTTCAGTTGAGTCATCGGGACGGACAGTGGGGGGAATCGGTTCCAGGCCTGTGAAACGGGGACGAAGCCTGCGGCCATGACTCCGCCCGCCCGGCGAACGCGTGTGGAAGCGGCGTGCCAGGCTGCGGTAAATCCCTCAGAAAGTACCGTCGTCTCGATCGGGAGCCACACGCGCCCCTCGTGTCGAAACACCGAGTTGCCGGTACCCTCAAAAAGCCAGCGGCGGGAGTCCGGCTCACCGGTATCGAAGGCAAGCAGCACATGGTCCGGTGTCGTAACCACGGCGGTAGGTATGCCTGCAGCCTCGTAGAGGGAGGCAAGTAGCACGGTGGTGTCGTCACAGTCTCCCGCCCGGTGTTGCAGGGTGGTGCGAGGGAAGCGCACGGTGTCTACCACGCCGGCTCGCCCGAGCACTTCCGAAATCGGCGTGTCGGGATCCTCGACGTAGTTGACGCCCAGCAGTCCAAGGCCGTCGGCAATGCGGGCCGCTCGTGAGATTCGGGGCGAGAAGGTCTGAAGCGCGGTAGATGTCCGGCCGCCGGCGGACCGCGAATTCGTTTCGGCATCCGGGGCACCCGCAAGCGCATGCGTGAACCGCAGCACATTCCCCTCATTGGGTGTGACGAAAGCGGCCAGCTTCTCGGTGTCGTCCCAGGTGAGGGCGGTCCTGCGGTAAAGTGTAACCCCGGTGGTTCGCGATGTTTCGATCGCTCCCTCCGAGGAGTCGGCGCGGACGGTAAGCCTGATCTGCACCGGCAGGTCTTCTTCGATTCGGAAAACTTCGGCATTCAGGATTACGTGGAGGGGGACCTCCGTGGACGCACCCGGCGCGAGCGATGTTACGACCTCCGAGCTGACCGGGTAGTCGCCAAAGCGCTTGATCTCGAGCTCGGCGACGACATTGCGCAGCGGAGCAGTACCGGTGTTTTCAAGGACAACGGAGCCGACGGGGCGGTTTCGGTACGCCGAAGACAGCGAGGGAAACAGGTCTTCCATCGAGAATGCGGCGACACGAAGGGTGTTGCGGGGCATCTCGCGGGGAAGCGCCCGCCCCTCGAAATCACGTCGCAGGCTGCGAATTGCCGCATCTATTCCGTCCCGCGTCGGAGCGAGAACACGGATACGCTCGTAGGCCTGCAGCGCCTGGCTGTAGGTCGTGCGCGCGCTTTCCTGTCCCACATCATCGAGGATTCTGCGCGTGTCTGCCGCAAGGCGTGCCGCCCGGGCCTCGAGCCTGCTGATTTGCGCGCGTGCCAGTCCGTCGGCGGCCTCCGTATCGAACGGGTCAACGTCCAAAGCCCGCTGCCAGGCGCTCTCGGAAAGCGCCGCGGCGCCAAGTTCCTCGTAAAGCAATGCCTTGTCTCGGAGCGCTCGCGCAGTCCCGGCGCCCGACGCGATAGCCTCGGAAACCGAAGCACTCGCCTCCGCAAGTCGTGCCTGCGCGCCGGCCGGCTTCGCGATACTCGTGTCAAGGAAGCGTGTGATGGTCCTGCGGCCGGGATCGGCAACATATACGAAGCCTCGCGTCGAATCGACGGCCAGCCCCATGGCTTGCGTGAAGCTTCCGCTTTCTGCGTTGGAGACCTCTGGAACATGCCATTGCAGGGAACCGTCCGCTCGCAGTTTCCAGAGGCCGGTACGAGTGAGCAGGACGAAAGAGCCGTCTTCGTATACGGCCATATCGGTGGTTTGTGCGAGATCCTCCGGAGGCAGCTGCGGCACGATGCTGTCAACCGCTTTTCCCTCCGCGGTAAACACGGTGATGCGGCGGTCTACGGTATCGAAACTCCAAACCCCTCCCGTCGGGCCCGCCGCAACTGCGGCGATATAGGCGCTTTCGTGCGTGTGCAGCCCGATGGGTTCGGGGCGGCGTTGCGTGATGCGTACCGACCGACGATTTACACTGTCCACAATCACCACCGACCCGTCTCTGAGGGCGGTGAAATGGCCCGGCCCGCTCACTCCCGGGGGCAGGCGCTGGGGCCGCGGCGCTCCGTCAATGAGACGGTAGAGACCGCCGCCGCTGCTTGCGCGGAGGAACAACGTGTCGCCCGGTGTGCTCGAGGTCTGCATTGCGTAGTTGAAGATGCCCTGCTCGAGAAGTGAGCTTCCGGGGTAGTCGACCACCCGGAACAGCGGGTCGAGCTCCACGGCGAAGATACCGCCGCCCATGACGACGTTCCCGCCGGGGCGAACGGTGACGCTGTAAGGGTAGGCGCCTGCCTGAGTAAGCTGTGCCGAGGGGGAGGCGATGGTTTCGGCGGGCAGCTCATCGATGAAGCGGGCTGTACCCTCGCTAAGGGATGGGAACCCGGCGCGCGCGGCGTCGAGATAGCGCAAGGTCGAGGCTATCACGGTTTCGAGAAGATCGTCCCAGGGCGCGAAAATCGTTACCGGCACGGGCGTCCCGTTTGCCCCGATGCCGCTGAGAGAAATAACCCGCTGCGGACCGTCGTTGACGGCAGAGACGTCGATACCGACGTCCGGCGGGGAACCCCGCCCGTCGGCAAGAGCAAAGGACGGTGTTTCCAGCTCGCGGTTAGCGCGGTCGACGGCGGCGCCCAGCGCGGCCTCGAAAACCTGACGTTCCTCTCTCCCGGCGGTGTGGAGCGTCGTCACTGCTACCGGTGTTTCCGCCCGTGCGACACCGGGCAGTGACGCCGACAGCGCCATTGCCAAAAGCAGGGTTAATATAATACGGGCGCCGCCAGGCTTTCGTTCCCCGCACGCTCCGCGATTCGTCCCCTCTCTCTCGTTCACGGATGCTCCTCGCGAATTTTGATTAGCCTGTGACCGGCAACCCGTTTCTTTCCGGGCACCAGCCGATACTTTGGTCGGGCGTACCGATAGCTCGCTCGGGCGTAGCGGTTTTTCGAGCTCCATGGCGGATAATATATCACGTGGGGCACAACCTTGCGGTCGGCTTGGCGACTATCAATTCGCTCATGTTAAGAGGGGATGAGACTCTTCGTTGCTATCGAAACGTGTTTCGCGAATGTGTACGGCGGTTTCCCCTGCGGGACCGCCGTTTGCTGGTGCGCGCCCGAAAAGGCGCACTCACCGCCGCAAGAGTGGGGTTACGTTTCTCGATCGGCGTCGGATCCGTCGGCGTCGCCGTTCTCCTCGCCGTCCTCGTCTTTCTCTTCTTCTTCCTCAACGTAGCGTTCATCCATGGGACCGCCCGGTGAGAGGTACTCGAGATAGGACTTGTCCTCACCCTCCGGACCGTCCTTGGTCTGTTTTTTCTGTCGCTTCTCCTCCTGCTTTTTCTTCTTCTGGAGCTGACGGCGTCGTTTATCCGCCTTGAATGAGCGTCTTGCCATAGAAGGCCTCCTTGCGAGTAAGTATGCCGTTGTACAATGGAGAGCGAGAAGGGCTGGCTCTCTCGGTTCACGCCTCTAAAGCATGAAGAACGCGGCCTTTCCTGTAAAATATCATATGTTGCGGCTGAAGGGAAGCAGCTTGAATACCTTCGTGACAGCCGCCATGATGTCGTCTATACTATTAGAATACAGAAACCTACGTAATCTGGAGAGAACCATGACACACGCACTGAGCGAGGTTCCCGAGGTCCTTTTGATGGGACCGGGGCCGTCCGCCATCCACCCGGAGACATACAAAGCAATGAGCGTGAGCACCCTTGGCCACATGGACGGCCAGTTTATCGACCTTATGGACACGACGAGCGAGAAACTGCGAAGCCTCATGAACACGAAGAACGCCGTTACCTTTCCCGTGTCTGGAACCGGGAGCGCCGGCATGGAGGCTACGTTCGTGAACCTCATTGAGCCCGGCGACCAGGTGCTGGTTCTAGTAAATGGTGTCTTTGGCACGCGCATGACCGATGTCGCCGGGCGTCTCGGCGCCGAGGTGGACACGATCGAGGCGGAGTGGGGTACGCCGATCGACGTCGCTGAAGTGAAGAAGCGCCTCGGCGTGCAACGGTACAAGATCGTGGCCGCGGTGCACGCGGAGACTTCTACCGGCGTGCGAAATCCGGTGGACGAGATCGGGGCGCTGGTGCGCGACACCGATGCGCTTTACCTCGTAGACGGCGTTACCAGCCTCGGCGGCATGCCGGTGAAGCTTGATGAGTGGGGCGTGGATGCATTTTACAGCGGAACGCAGAAGTGCCTCTCCGTGCCTCCTGGGCTCGCGCCGACATCCTTTTCCGACCGCGCGATCTCGGTAATTGAAAACCGAAAATCCAAAGTGCCCAACTGGTACCTCGACGTTTCCATGCTGTCGGCCTACTACCAGGGGCGGAGCAAAAAGCGCAGCTACCACCACACCGCTCCCATCAACATGATCTACGGCCTCCTGCAGGGGCTGGCACTCATCGAAGACGAGGGATATAAGGCAGTGTACGAGCGTCATCGCCACGTGCATGAGCGACTCGTGGCGGGTGTTGAAAAACTGGGCCTCTCCATGGTGGTAGAGCCGAGCTACCGGTTGCCGAATCTCAATGCCGTGACGGTTCCCGAAGGCTTTGACGAGGCGGCAATCCGCCGGGCGCTGCGGAATAAACATCACATAGAAATCGGGGGCGGTCTCGGGCCACTTGCCGGTAAGATCTGGCGGGTGGGTATCATGGGGCACACTGCGCGGGAAACGAACGTAGATCGCTTCCTCTCCGCTCTCGCGGAAGAACTCGGAGCCTGAGACACCCGGATTTGTTGACCGCATCCGCTCGAGGTGCTACACTCCGCTGCACGCATATTAATGCAGCAAATTTGCAGAATCATCGAGGGAGGACGAGATGGACTCGGTCAAATACACACTGCCGGAATCGAAGATACCGAAGAGCTGGTACAACATTCAGGCCGACCTGCGGAATGCGGCTCCACCGGTGCTTCATCCGCAGAGCAAGGAGCCCATCGGCCCGGATGATCTGGCCGCGCTCTTTCCGATGGAGCTCATAAAGCAAGAAGTCTCGACCGATCGGGAGATCGAGATTCCCGAGCCTGTGCGGGATATCTACCGTCAGTGGCGGCCCACGCCCCTCTATCGCGCGCGGCGCCTGGAGAAGGCTCTCGATACCCCCGCCCGCATCTACTACAAGTACGAGGGCGTGAGCCCGAGCGGAAGTCACAAGCCAAACACGGCCGTCCCACAGGCCTTTTACAACAAGGACGCGGGGGTCACGAAGTTGACTACCGAGACGGGCGCCGGGCAGTGGGGCAGCGCGCTATCGATGGCATGCACCTTCTTCGGAATGGAGTGCAGCGTGTACATGGTGAAAGTTAGCTACGACCAGAAGCCCTACAGGCGCGGTCTCATGGAGGCATTCGGTGCGAAGGTTACTCCGAGTCCGAGCCGTACCACCGCATCAGGGCGCGCCGTGCTCGAGGAGCATCCCGACTCCACCGGCTCGCTCGGTATCGCCATCTCCGAGGCGGTCGAGGTGGCGGCAACCAGCGACGACACGAACTACGCACTCGGAAGCGTCCTGAACCACGTGTTGACTCATCAGACGGTGATCGGGCTTGAAACCATGGCCCAAATGGCGGCCGCGGACGACGAGCCGGATATCCTCATCGGCTGCACGGGCGGAGGCTCGAACTTTGCCGGTATGTGCTTTCCCTACGTGGGAGAGAACTTGAGAGGGGAGAAGAACTACCGCGTCATAGCGGTGGAGCCCGCGGCCTGTCCGACCCTCACCAAGGGGCCTTACGCCTACGATTACGGCGACACCGCCCATCTTACCCCCATCGTAAAGATGCACACCCTCGGAAGTGGCTTCGTTCCGCCGGGCTTCCACGCCGGGGGACTGCGGTATCACGGGATGGCGCCGCTTGTGAGCCAGCTGCACGCCGAAGGGCATATCGAAGCAACTGTCTATGACCAGCTCCGCACCTTTGCTGCCGGAATACAGTTCGCCCGGGCTGAAGCTATCCTGCCGGCGCCGGAGGCGAATCACGCGGTGGCGGCCGCCATTGACGAGGCTCTTGCCTGCAAAGAGTCGGGCGAGAGTAAGGCTATTCTGTTCAATCTCTGTGGCCACGGTCAGTTTGATATGCAGGCGTATCTGGACTATAACGCCGGCAAGCTGGTGGCGTACGAGTATCCGGAAGACGAGGTCGCCATGGCGCTCTCCGGTCTTCCAAGCGTCTCCCGATAGGCTATCGGCGGCGCGGCGGCATGATAACTCTGAAAACCGTCACAATGCACCGTGACGGCGAAATGATTCTCGACGGAGTAACCTGGGACGTTTCATCCCACGGGCACACGGCGCTTCTCGGTCTCAACGGATCAGGCAAAACCGCGATGCTGCAGGTCGTCACCGGCTACATGTCGCCGAGCAGCGGCGAGGTGGAGGTGCTCGGCTACGTCCGCGGCAGGAGCGATCTCAGGGAGGTCCGGCGGCACATCGGGTGGGTGAGCTCGGCGCTCAGCGAGCGCATCCACGATCGCGATAGGGCGCTCGACGTCGTCGTGAGCGGGCGCTATGCATCAATCGGGCTGTGGGAGCCGATAACTGAGGAGGACGTCGCCCTGGCGCGAGAGCGACTGGCCTTCATGGGATGCGAACGCCTCGAAGAACGCCGCTATGCGGTGCTCTCCCAGGGTGAAAAGCAGCGCGTGCTCATTGCGCGGGCGCTCGTGGCGCGTCCGACCCTCCTTATCCTCGATGAGCCTTGCAGTGGCCTCGACCCGGCCGCGCGCGAGCATTTTCTGGAGTTCGTCGAGAAGCTCGGCACCGAGCCCGGCGGTCCGACCCTTATTTACGTCACACACCACATCGAGGAGATTACCCCGGTATTCCACCAGGTTTCCATCATGAAGGACGGGCGCATCCACGCGCACGGGTCTCCTGAGGAGGTTCTCACCCACGAGCTTCTCTCGAGCGTCTACGGCCTGGAGATGGAGGTAGTCCGCCGCGGCGGGCGCTACTGGCCGCAGATGGCAACCGTGCTGGGTGGCACGGCCAGGTAGGCGGGACCACCGAGCGAGGGCTCGCGACGGCAGACCGCGACCATCGCGGCGGCCGGCGCCAAACGACCGCGGCCGGCGAAAGTGGCCGTGCTTACCGCTACTTCTTGCGCTTCCCGTTATGTCCCCATCCGGACTCGTTCTCATCCCAGGGCATAGCATCCTCGCCCGGAACGTATACGAAGGCGTCGCCGTCTGAGTCCACCCAGATGAACTCGTTCGTGAGCGAGAGAGATCCGGTCGGGCAGATATCGATACACAGGGCGCACCAGCAGCAGCGTCCGTAGTCTACGCGGGGTCGCTTGATGCGCCGGCCTTTCTTGTCGCTCTTGCCGGGGATCTCCACCATGTCGATTGCCGCATTCTGGCAGATTTTGTCGCATTGACCGCAGCCGATGCAGATGTCGCTCGCGTTCGTGTGAAAGCCACGGTAGCGTGGCGCACCCGGGCGATGCTCGATTGGCTTTTTTTCGGTGTATGGGGTCTCGAAGGCGCGCTTCCAGGCCGTAAAGGGTGCAACGATGTCTCGTATGCCCATGATTACCTCTCAATCTCGGGTGGGTAGATGTGCAGGCTTGCCATGATTCCTGCGATGTCGGCCAGGTTCGCGCCGACGGCAATTCGTTCAAGCACAGGGAAGGCGTGGGTGTAGGACGGCCCGCGCACGTACACGCGGCGTGGATATCTTCCCCCGTCGGATACCACGTAGTAGCCGTATTCGCCGCGGGTACATTCAGCTCGGCGGTAGCTCCGGCCCGGCTCGATTTCCCAGCGTAGCATGTTCGGTAGCTTTGCCGATAGCTCCCCCTCGGGAGGGACGTGGTTGATGATCTGTCTGATGAGCGAAACCGACTGGTACATCTCGCGAAAGCGAACCCACGAGCGATTATAGGCATCCGATAGCTCGGCGGTGACCACTTCGAAGTCGAGCTCGTCGTAGCCGAGGTACGGCTGGTCCTTGCGGATGTCGCGAGCAAAACCGGCGGCCCGCGCATTCGGTCCGGTGATGCCGTAGCGGTCGACCATATCCGGCGTGATGATCCCGATACCCTTCGCGCGCCCCTCGAAGACGGCGTTGTCGAACATCGCGAGCTTGATGTCACCGAGAAGCTTCTCGACGCGAGCCAACACGGCCTCGAGGCGCTCGGTAAAGCCCTCGGTAAGATCATGACGCACGCCGCCGGGGATGATGTACATGTGATAGATGCGACCACCGGTGAGCTCCTCGAAGAGGTCGAGAATATAGTCGCGATGCGTGACACTCCACTGACCGATAGTCCCCATGCCGAACGCGCCGGCCTGCCCGCCGATCCACAGGAGAAAACTGCTAAGCCTCGCCATCTCCAGGGTGAGCAGGCGTAACCACCGGGCTTTCTCGGGAACGTCGATTCCGGCGAGATCCTCCACGGCGGCCGCGTAGAGGTACTCGTTGAAGTCGGGCTCGGGTACGCAGATCCGGCACACGAGCGGGAAATTCTGGATCCACAGCCGCCGTTCCATGAGCTTCTCGAAGCCACGGTGGAGATATCCGACATGAGTCTTGAGCTGCCAGACGGTGTCACCGCTGACTGTCAGCTCCACCGACATGTTTCCGGTGATGCCGGGATGATTCGGCCCCTGCCAGATCTTCAGGTACTTCCCCGAGTCCAGGTCCACCGCCGGGGCGCCGGTCTCCGAAGCGGTGTCGCGGTCGGGCGCGTCGAACTCCGTATGCTGCGGGTCTGCGGGGGCGTAGCGTGTATCTATCTCGTCGTATCGCCCTGCATCGCTCATGTGTCGTCTCCGTCATCTACGACCGCGCCGCGCTCGGGGGCGGGCCGGTCGAAGTATGTCTCCTCGGTGTAGGCCTTGGTGTCGAACTCTCGTCGCATGGGCGGTGGGCCCGGCCAGCTCTCGAGGATGAACTGTTCGTTCACCCGCGGGCTGTCAGGGCAGTCGATCC
>JAAAOR010000077.1 GCA_009908735.1 Spirochaetota bacterium
CGTCGCCCAGAGATGGCGCCGCCAAAGGAGAGGACATAGACGATGTTGAGGGCAAGACGATCGCGAAGAAGGGCGTTTACGAGCTGCGGCTCCGCGCGCCCGTTCGTCGCCTTCATGATCTGGCCCACGAGAAAGCCCATGGGCTTGGTGTCTCCCCCGCGAACCTGCTCGACCGCGTGGGGGTTCTCCTCGATCACCCTATCGACGTAGCCGGCGAGCTCGGTGGAATCGGTGATCTGCTCCCAACCGTTCTCGGCGATAATAGTGTCGGGGTCTTTGTCCTCACGAAAGACGGCTTTGAGGGTCTGCTTAGCGATCTTGCCGTGGATGCGGTGCTCGGCAAGGAGCATGAGAAGCGAGGCAAAGCGCTCGGGCGTGAGCGGGCACATCGCGAGCTCGACGCCCTCACGGTTGAGCTCTTTCTGCACGTCGGTTTGCAGCCACGACGCCGCCGAGAGCGGATCGGCGCCGAGGCCCACCGCCTCCTCGAAGTAGTCGGCCACGGGGCGCTCTTCGCAGATGAAGTCCGCCTGGGAGGAGGAAAGTCCGTGCGCCTGCACGAGACGCTCGCGTCGCGCTACGGGGAGCTCGACGAGACCGGCCTCCACTCTCTCGAGGAACTCTGTCGTGGCGTGGAATGGGGGCAGGTCGGGCTCGGGGAAGTAGCGGTAGTCGTTTGCGCTCTCTTTCACCCGCATGGTTTCGGTAACGTCACGGTTCTCGTTCCACAGGCGTGTTTCCTGCACGATGCTTCCGTTCCGCTCAAGGATCTCCTCCTGCCGCGATATCTCGTGGGAGAGAGCCTTGCGCACGAAGCGCGGGGAGTTCATGTTCTTGATCTCCACCTTCTCCCCGAGCCCCTTCCCGCGCAGGTTGATGCTGACGTTCGCATCACAGCGCATCGAGCCCTCTTCCATATTTCCATCGCACACCCCGAGATAGCGCACGATGCGCCGAAGCTCGTGAAGCAGAACCTCCGCCTCTTCGCCGATCTCCATGTCGGGCTCGGTGACGATCTCGAGCAGCGGCGTGCCCGTGCGGTTGTAATCGACGAGGGAAATATCGCCGGCGTGGATCATCTTGCCGGCGTCCTCTTCGAGATGAATCTCGTGGATGCGCACCCGCTTCTTGTTGCGGTGGAACTCGAGGTCGATGTGACCGTTGCGTCCGAGCGGCTCGCGGAACTGGCTTATCTGATAGTTCTTCGGGAGGTCGGGATAGAAGTAGTTCTTGCGGTCGAAAATGCTCACCGGGGCGAGCTCGCAGTTAAGCGCCCGCGCGACGAGGTAGCCCATGCGGATGGCCTCCTCGTTCAAGGTCGGAAGCGTTCCTGGATAGCCCATGCAGACCGGACAGACATTGGTGTTCGGCTCCTCGCCGAAGCTCGTTCGGCAGGAGCAAAAGACCTTGGTCTCTGTGAGAAGCTGAACGTGGATCTCGAGGCCGACGAACGACTGATACATTATGCACCACCCTTTTCGGCAGCGCGACCGGCGCTGCCACCGCCCGGCGCGGTGGTCGTCCCTCCACCTGCCGCCTGTCCCGCGCCCGCCGTCTCGGGAAAGGGCGTGAAGCCCTCCGGGCGCGGCGGCGGCGAGGCCGCCTCGAAGTCTCCGGCGGCCCGGAAGAGCCGCTCCTCGCCGAAGGCCGGCGCCATGAGCTGAACCGCCGCAGGGAGGCCGTCTTCGAGGCCGGTCGGCACCGATATGGCCGGAATTCCGGCGAGATTCGCGGTGGCGGTAAATTGATCGGCGAGCTTCTGCTGGAAGGGATCCATCGCGCCCTCGCCACGGGGAAACGCCTGGGTAGGAAACACCGGCGTCATGATGAGATCCACCTCGTCGAAAACACGCGCGAGGTCACGCCGAATAGCCGTTCGGATCTTCTGCGCGCGCAGGTAGTACTCGTCCTGGAAGCCGGAGCGGAGCACGTAGGTGCCCACGAGAATGCGGAGTTTTACCTCCGCGCCGAAGCCCTCTTCGCGGCTTCTGCGCACGAGCTCCTCAGGGTTTTCGGCGTAATCGGGGCGATGCCCGTAGCGCACACCGTTGAAGCGGGCGAGATTCGCGCTCGCCTCGGCGGTAGCAATAGTGTAGTAGACCGGCACCACGTATTCGAGGGTGGGAAGCTCGATTTCGACAATCTCGTAGCCGAGCTCTTCGTAGCGCTCGCGGGCCCCGGCGAACGCGCGTGCCACCCCCGGGTCGACGTCGGGCAGGGGGGAGAGCATACCGATCCGCCCGCCTGCCGCGGCGGCAGAATCCGCCTCATCGGCGGGATAGGCCACCGAGGAGTGGTCCCGTGCATCCTCCCCGCGCATCGCCTGAAAGACACCCCGGCACAGCGCCGTGCTCTCCGCGACGACTCCGATTACTTCGAGAGACGAGGCATAGGCAACGAGGCCGTAGCGGGAAACCGTGCCGTAGGTCGGCTTCAAGCCGTACACACCGCAGAAGGCAGCAGGCTGTCGGATGGAGCCCCCGGTGTCGGAGCCAAGGGCAAAGGGCACCAACCCCGCCGCAACGGCGGCCGCCGACCCCCCGCTCGACCCACCGGGAACCCGGGATGCATCCCAGGGGTTCACGGTGGTCCCGAGCGCGGAGTTCGCCGTGGAGGAACCCATGCCGAACTCGTCGAGATTCGTCTTTCCCACCGCGGTGGCGCCCGTCTTTTCGAGTTTCGCCACTGCGGTTGCCGAGTACGGGCTGCATACCGTCTCGAGCATGTGCGAGCCGCAGGTGAGGTTCATGCCTTCCACCGCGATATTGTCTTTGACGCCAAACGGAAGGCCGGAGAGCGGCCCCGTGCTCTCGCCGGCCGCGCCGTCCGAGGCCGCGGTGAGCCGTCCGGGGTCAAATGCGAGAAAGGCGCCGAGATCCTTGTCCACTCGGCGGACATAGTCCCCGTAGGCGGCGATCTGCTCGGTCGTAGTTACACTCTTCTTCCAGGCTTCTGCCATGAGTACTCCAGGGAGCTGCCGGGTGTCTGCCGCCTGCCCGCGCCTTGTGTGTTTAGAGGACGTTCGGAACGAGGATGAATCGGTCCTCTACCTCGGGGGCGTTATCGAGAAGTGCCTCACGATCGACCGCGTCGTTCGGCTGGTCAGAGCGCAGCCGGTTTTTGTCGAGAAGAACGTGGGTGGTTGGTTCGAGATCGGAGACGTCGACAGCCTGCATGAGGGAGAAATACTCCACGACGCGCGACACCGCCGCGCCGAGCGATTCCAACTCGTCGTCGTTTAGTTCGAGATGGGCGAGTTCCGCGGTGATCTCGAGCTCACTCCTGTCCATAGGCTTTCGAATATTGCATTCCAGACCCGTGGTGTCAAGGCAGCGAATTTGACCGGGGACGCTGCACGGAGTATCTTGAGCGAGCCAAATTCCGAATGCAGAAACAAATAGTATTTGACTCCTAGATGACGGGTGGTACAATTGGACATCACTGACATGGCACAGAGCGCCCGCGTGGCAAAAAAAGATTTCCCAACCATCCACTTCTACGATCAGGACTTCGTGGACTTGTATAACCAGACGTGGGCGTGGATACAGGATTCCTGGGGCAAAGGGACGGAGAAGAACGGACTACAGAGCCGGTTTTTCAACCACCCCGAAAATGACACGGTAAACCAGTTCGAGACCATCTTCTCGACGTTCTTTCTAGTTTACAGCAATCGTGTTTTCCCCGCGGCACCGCAGCTGGATAACTTCTATAACAAGCAGGAAGAGTCCGGCGCAATCCGGGCCGACTATTCGGTGCAGGACGGAAAACCGGTACTCACACCCGAGAACCCCGAGGGAGTGAACCCCCCGCTGTTTTCCTGGGCCGAGTACAACATGTACCACAAGATCGGAAACAAAAAGCGCATCCGGGAAGTGTTGCCCGTCCTCGAGCGCTACTGGGACTGGCTCGAAGTAACTTTCAAGCACGAGAACGGCCTCTACTCGGTACCGATTGCAGCGACGCGTATGCACAACAGCCCGCGCGATAATGTAGTCTATCCGGTGGACTTCAACACCCAGCAGGCAATAAACGCGCTCTACATGTCGGAGCTCGGCGACGTCCTCAACGACAAGGAAATCAGCTTCAAGTACAAGCGCCACTATTTCTCGTTGAAGACGCGCATCAACAACCTGATGTGGAACGAGGACGACGGCCTCTACTTCGACCTCGACGCCGAGCAGAATCAGGTTCGCCGAAAGACCATCGCCTCCTACTGGCCACTACTCGCCGAGCTCCCCAACGAGGCACGGATGGAAAAACTCCTTGACCACCTCAAAAACCCCAACACCTTCGGAATCGAGAATCCCTTCCCGACACTCGCCGCGGATGATCCTGCGTTCAGCGAGAAGGGCGAAGGTTTCCGGGGCTCGGTCTACCCACCATTTACCTTCATGGTGATAAAGGGCCTGGAGAAGTACGCCGCCTACGAGCTCGCCCGCGAGTGCGCTATCAGGCATTTATACTACATCCTCGACACGCTCCATCCCGAGGGCAAACAGCGGGGTAACGTCTGGGAGGCCTACGCACCGACCCGCGACGGTCCCGCCCGATGGGAGGGCCACGATGAGTTTCCACGGCCCCTATTCGTCACCTACACCGCGCTCTCCTCGATCGCGCTCATGATAGAGAACGTCATCGGGCTCTACATCAGTCTGCCGCGAAAGACCGTGGATTGGATCGTTCCGACACTCGAGATCATGGGAATCGAGAACCTCAGCCTCAAGCGCAACATGATCACGATCCTGAGCAACAAGAGCGGCCGCGGCTGGGAGATCCGACTGGAGTCCGAGAAGCTGTACTATTTCACAATCGATATTCTCCGCGAGAAGAAAAAGACGCTGCCCATTCCCTCCGGCAAGTGCTCGATGCTCATCGACAAGCTCTGAGGCCGGCCGGCGCCTGCTGCCGGTCTACGTTACCTCCGCCTTCGCCATGAGCCGGTCGAGAAGGTTGGGGGCGCGGCGTTGGAGAAAGAGCCCGAGGCGAGTGCGCATGTCGGTCGGAATCAGAATCTCGCGCCGCCCTCGCGCGATGCCCGAGGCGATCCGCCGGGCGCAGACATCCGGAGACATACCATTCTCCTGCAGCGGATCGAGTGTGCCGTGCGCACTTCCGTCCGCGTTCAGCGCATTCAGCGAAATCTCTGTTCGCACAAAGCCGGGTAAGGCAACCGTCACTCTCACCCCCGTGTTCATGAGCTCGCGTCGCAGTACCGTGAGGTAGGTCTCAAGCGCAGCTTTCGATGCGGTGTAGACGGACCGCCGGGGAGTCGGAACGCGCGTGCTCAGCGACGAGACGGCAACAACACGCCCACTCCCACGTTCGACCATTTGAGGAACGGTCCGGCGGATGATGTGTACGGGAGCGAGAAAGTTCACCGTGTTCACATGCTGCACCACGGCCGGCTCAGTTTCCACCGCCAGTCCTCGCTGGCTGATGCCGGCGTTGAGAATGATCAGATCGATGTGACCGAAGGCGGCTTGGGCGGTGTCGGCGAGCTCATCGATCGCGTTGAGGTCGGAGAGATCGGCGGGGACAATCACGCTGCGCCCGTCTCCACCGCAGCGCCCTTGGGTCTCCCGCAGGCCGGCCTCGCGGCGTGCGGTAAGCACCGTTCGCGCCCCCCGTGCAGAGAGCTGCGCGGCTAACTCCCGCCCTATCCCGGAGCTTGCGCCGGTTATCCACACTACGGCGTTTTCAAAGTCGGTTCGCGGTGCCATTGACAAAGAGTATGCCCGAAGGCAGGGCTGAAAGAAAAGACCGCCCGTTAGGGCGGCCAGTTGTGTGTATGGCTCAGCGGCGCCGGTGCGTCACCGATTGCGCCCAGTTCGCAATCAAGTGCCCGCGGAGACCTTCGAGGCGATTTCCGCCACGTAGCTGCCCTGAACACGCGCACCCTGGAGCTCGTTCTCGCTCGGCATTCGGCTTCCATCTCCGCCGGTAATGGTGGTTGCGCCGTAGGGTGAACCGCCGGTTATCTCGTCCAGCGTCATTTGGCCGGGGAACCGTCCGTAGGGCAGACCGGCGATTACCATGCCATGATGAAGCAGGGTCACATGCGTGGTAAGAATCGTGCTCTCCTGCCCGCCATGCTGCGTCGCAGTCGAGGTAAACACGCTTCCGACCTTACCGATGAGGGCGCCGCTTTGCCACAGCGGCCCGGTGGAGTCGAGGAACTCTCGCATTTGCCCGATCATGTTGCCGAAGCGGGTCGGTGTTCCGATGATAATAGCGTCGGCAGCCTTGAGATCCTCGTGGGTGACCACCTCGTATTTCGCAGCAATCGCTTTCTGGGCATCGGTAGCGCCCATAGCTTGAATCACGTCGTCGGACAGGGTTTCCGGGACCCGCTTTATCTCTACCTCCGCGCCGCTAACCGCGCGAGCTCCCTCCGCAACAGCTTCCGCCATCCTCTGAATATGTCCGTACATCGAATAAAAGACGATCAGAACCTTCATGAACCCCCCTAAGATAAGTATATTATTTTCCTAATATAAAAACGGGCTCCCCTATCGTCCAGTCTCGCCCGGATCATTCTCGCGCGGGTCCGCGCTTTCAGTTTCGTCGGTGGCGTGCATGACGAAGGCGAGCTTGAGAACGGCCGCCGGCACGAGGTCGACAAGGGTGGTCTCGGAGAGTTCCTCGGGGTTCTCCGAGTCCTCGAGGATCTCGGCTGTGCGCTCAGGATTGGCGAGGGCGTAGAGGACACTGAAGGCACGAACCGAGGCCTCGTCGAGCCGTGACTCGTCATCCATCCCTCCCGAAAGGCGAAATCCGCGAAGAAAACCCGCCGAGAGCGTGCGTGCAGTCTCGACGGCGTCAGCGTCACTGCGGTCCTCGAAGTGATAGCCCGCGGCCGGGTTTCCGCCCGTGATCTCTTCGTAGGCCTCGTTAAACGCAGCCTCACAGGTCTTCACGTACTCCCGAAGATGAGGAAAGGATTCGAAGCTCGGCGTGCTCTTTGCGCTCTCCGCGTCGCGATAGAAGAGCTCCGTCAGCCAGACGTTTTCCTGCACTTCGTCTGGTCCGGCCATGAGGCCAAGGAAAAACCCGTGGATCTGGGCGGGAGCCATGGGGTCGGCGCAAAACTGCTGCAATGAGGTGTTGATGCTACGCGTAGTCTGTTTCAACATAACGTCAGAGCGCTCGCCACCACTCGGTCCACAGCGCGTCTTCCTTCTCTAACTCGAAACCGAGAACCTTCATGAACCCGGCTCCCCCGTGGTTGCGCTTAGCAAGCCGGGCGTTGACGGTGGTTACGCCGCGGGAGCGCAGCTGCTCGAATAGATCCTCGGCAACCCGCCGTCCGTAACCCTTGCGGCGGTAGGTCTCGCGCACCGATACGTCGAAGAGGAAGGCCGTTTCGCTTTTCTCGGCATCACGCGGAAACGGCGCCGCCCACGCGCATCCCATCACCCGTCCCTCGGGAGAGGTGAGCACCCGCAAAACGTCATGATCGAGATGCAACTCTTTGCTAACGTCGCTTACATATTTCTCGCGGGATCCACCAAAGCCGGACGTTACCGCGCTCTCATAGAGAATAGAGAGCACGGCTTCGAGGTCGTCGCGGCGCAGGTCCCGGATCTCCGGCTGTATGTCTTCCATGTCGCTATTGTGTCTTCGCTTTCGCCTTCGATCAAGTGGGACGGCGGCGGCCATGCTGCGGCTTACTCCTCTTCGAGGGTATTCGTGTATTCCTCGTAATCTGCAGCAGAGAGGAGAGCATCATATTCGGAGATGTCCGTCGGCTTGATTTTGATCATCCAGCCGTCTCCAAATGGAGACTCGTTTACAGTCTCTGGAGTATCGGAGAGGCTTTCGTTAACCTCGGCAACCTCGCCGCCCACGGGCATGAAGAGGTCGCTTGCAGACTTCACGCTCTCGACAACCCCGAAGCTTTCTCCCTGATTGATCGTTGCGCCGGCCTCGGGCAGCTCCACAAACACTACATCGCCGAGGCTATCCTGCGCGTAATCACTGATCCCGACAACGACGAGATCCCCGTCCTTGCGGGCCCACTCATGCGATTTCCGGTACTTCACCGAATCATCGAAATTCATCTTGCTGCTCCTTTCTCATAAGCTGCGGTTACGTTCTATATGCCGGCCGGTAGAGCGGGCGCTTCACTACTTCCGCGCGCCGCGCGCGACCACGGACCACAATATCGAGATGGGCACCGGCTTTCGCATAGTCCGGTGCCACGAATACATTTCCGTAATACCACTCGAATGTCGGAGAGTACATCCCTGTCACCACGGCTCCGAGGACCGTTCCTTGCGGTGACCTGACCTCGTAGCCCTCGCGAAGCATCGCACGGTCGACCATTCGGATCGTGGCGAGCCTTTTCGAGACCCCGGTCTCTATTTGCGCAATCAGCGCCTCCCGCCCTACGAACGGTCGGTCGAGCTCACATGCCCATTTCAGTCGGGCCTCGATTGGCGTAGTCTCCTCGTTGAGCTCATGTCCGTAGAGCGCAAAGCCCGGCTCGAAGCGAAGACTGTCCCGGGCGGCAAGGCCGATCGGCGGCAACCCGTTCGGAAGAACGGAACCCGCGTCGAGGAGGGCGTCCCACACGGTCGAGGCGGCCTCGTTGGCCACGTAGATTTCCACCCCGTCCTCGCCGGTGTATCCGGTGCGGCTGACCAGACACTCCGACCCGGCGATACGATCCACGCGGATGGCAAAGCGCTCGAGATCGCCCGCCCCGTGCCCGGCGGCGCGGTCGAACACATCGAGTGCCCGCGGGCCCTGCAGGGCAAACATACTCGTGTCCCAGGACCTGTTGGTGATGCTCACATCGAAGCCACCCCCATTCTGGGCGCGACCGCCGCCCTCCTCGTCGGCCACAGCCAGCTTTCCCGCAGCAACTCTCCGCAGCCAGGACTCGTCTTTGTCGATATTCGCGGCATTTACCACCACGTAAAACCGATCGGGAAGCCGGTACACAAACACGTCATCGAGCACACTGCCGTCTGGACGACACAGGAGGCAGTAGGTGGAAAGGCCCTCCGGGAGACCTTGTATATCGTTGGTGAGGCTATAGTCGAGGAACGAGACCGCGTCGGGGCCGGAGACTTCGACCTGCCCCATGTGAGAAATATCGAAAAGCCCGGCCTGCTCGCGCACCGCACGATGCTCGGCTACTGCTCCGGTCTCGTACTGCAACGGCATCTCCCACCCGGCGAAAGGACCCATTCGGGCGCCATTTTCACGATGCCAGGCGTAAAGCGCCGTTTGCTTTAGGTCCTCCGCCATGTTTGGTCTCCTTCGCATGCCCACGAACAGTAGACAGAATCCGGGTTATTTCCTTTATAAGCAATAGATTAGTCGTATTAATGCCGAAGTTATCCACAAACAGTACACACTGAAGCGCGACTCGACCCTCAAACATTATTTGCTTTGATGCGCGTTCCTTGCCAACCGAATCCCGAAAAAGGCCCGAATTTCGGCTGATTCTTCACCGGCGGAGCCAACTTCCCACCCGATTTTGCGAAAAACAGCGGGATGCGGACTACACAGGGCCGTTTTCGCCGTTATTCTCCACAATTTATCCACAAGCGCGTCGTTTATCGATCTCCCGCGCCCTGGTAATACACTCGAACCTGCTTGTAAAGCCCCTCTCCCTCACTCCGCGTAGCTATGCCGCCCACGTCATTGAGGGTAGTGTGAATGAGCCGGCGCTCGAACGGGTTCATGGGCTCCAGTAACTTCGACCCGTGCGAACGCTTAACCTCGTCGCCGACTTTCTGGGCAAGGCGAATCAGGCTCTCTTCTCGGCGGCTGCGGTAGTTCTCGGCATCCACGACCACCTTGATATCGTCATGGTCCAGCTTGCCCGCGACCACGTTCGCGAGCAACTGTATCGCATCGAGGTTCTTACCCTTTCGGCCGATGAGGATATTTGAGTGCGGAGACTCCAGCCGCAGTCCGAGTTTGTTGTCCTCTCGGTACGCAACCCGAACCTCAGCAGGATAGCCCATTTTCTCGGTGGTATTCACAACGAAGTCCACGAGGGCGTGCTCAAAGTCGTCCTCGGCCTCGCCGCTCCTGACGGCCAGGGGACCGCCGTCGTAGTGAACCCGGATTTTGACCTTCTTTCCCATCCCAAGAAAGCCCGCTTTCTGCGTGTCCACTATCTCTACGTCGAACTCGTCGCGCTCTATGCCGAGGTCGGCTATCGCCTGATCGATGGCCTCCTTCTCGGTGCGTCCTTCGAACTCTTGTACCATAGTCTTGCTCCTGTATCAGGCATGCCTGTGTTTCTTGCGGTTGTTGAAGTACTGCTGCGCAGCCGTGAGCACATTGGTCACGATCCAGTAAACCAGCAGGCCCGAAGGCATGTTGTAGAGAACGAAGAAGAATACGATCGGCAGCATGTAGGTGATCATGCGCATCTGCTGCGTCGATGCGCCGGGGTTCTGCATGATTTTGCTGGTAATAAGCTGCGTGCCCACGAAGAGGATGGGCAGCAGGCGCAGATCGGTCCACCCGAGCAACGGCAATGTGAAGTCGCCGAAGCTCAGTATCGATTCGGGGGCGGAGAGGTCATCGATCCATCCGGGGATAAACGTTGCCCCACGTAGATCGAAATGATTGTTAAACAGTCCGAACATCGCAATGAAGAAGGGAAGCTGCAGCATCAACGGCAGGCATCCACCGAGCGGGTTGACTCCTTCCTTCTTGTACATGTTCGCCATCTCGGCGTTCATCTTCTGCGGGTTATCCTTGTACTTCTCCCGGACCTCTTGCATCTTCGGGCTGAGCTCCTGCATCTTCGCAGTTGATTCATAGCTCTTATGCGTCAGCGGAAACAGCAATGCCTTCACCAGTACGGTCAGTATTATGATGGCTATGCCGAAGTTCGGAACGAAGCGGACAATGAAGTTGAGGATTGCCTTGAGCAGATTCTCGAGCCATCCGAGGAGGAATCGGGAATCCATCGACTCCTGCAGCTCGAGCCCGCGAATACCCCAGGCATTGTCGTCGGCGTTGTTGTAGCGTTCGAGCACGCGGGCCACCTTGGGGCCGATAAAGAACCGAAAGGTGTCGGTGTTTCGCGAGCTCTGTATCGTCGAGCGCGAGAAGAACATCTTCGAGGCGTCATCGAGCCCCGGCTCGGGAATGGCCGACATGACGGTTGTATACTGCGCGGCGTCGAGAATACCGACCGCGTTGAAGTACTTGCCGACGATCGACGCCCAGTCGATTTGCTCGGTGATGGCTTCGCGGTCACCGCGGCCCATGCGCACGGTGTTGCGGTTGCCGTCGGCGTAGGTGTAGTAGCGGCGATACTCGGTGCGCCGGTCAAGCTCCTGGAACTCGGGGCCGATCTGGGGACCGAACTCCAGCGTGTAGGCCGTGCCGTCAAAGTTCAACGGAATGTAGGCGTTGACGCTGTTCTCGATCTCCACCTCGACCTCAAAGAGGTACTCGCCCGGCTGGAAATTGTAGCGTTTTATGACGCGAAATGGCTCGGCTTCATTTCCCACCACGTAGAAGTCCCGGTAGAACTCGACGGTGTTGGGGTCGGTGGTATCGCGATAGTGATAGAGAGCGGTATCGGCATCGCTGTCCGGACCGCCGAAGTGCAGTCGGAAAGCTGCCTGATCGTCGCGACCACGGAAGATCATATCGACCGGCTCGCCGTCCGCAAGATGTTCGAGAAGCTTGAATGAGGTGATGCTCGCCCCACGGGGCGAAAAGGTGACATCAATGACATCGTTGCCGTATGTGCGGGTCTGAGCCGAGATGCCGTCCTCGGGAACCGGTGCGACGGCGCCGGCCGTCAGCTCGCGCGCCGGCTGCGCGGCCGGCTGCTCTTGAGTGCTCCCGCCATTGCGGGGTGCCTGTTGGCCGCTGGGGTCTGCCGGATCGCCGGGCTGCCTCCCTTCGTCTCTCTCATCCTGCGCCTGCTGCGGAATCGGTTCCGGCGGGTAGAGGATATTCTGCACCATGAATCCGACGGTGATCACGACTACCGAGAGGATGACGGCATAGAGGGTATTCTTATCCATGTGAGCTCCTACTCATCGTTTAGCAGACGGGCATCGCGGAGCAGGTGCTGGAACTGTTCGAGCCGCTCGGAAAAGCTGTAGTCGCCGGGATAAACCACGAAAGCAAGGTCGAAACCGCCTCTGAGTCGGGGTTTGAGGCGTCGATACGCCTCTTTTCCCACACGACGGAGCCGATTCCGATCCACTGAGTGGCCGGCTTTCTTGACCGGTGCGACAAGCACCCGATTATACGGTAGCGTATTCTCCATGATACGGAGCCTCAAGCCCCGACAGCTGAAGTTCCTGCCGTGTTCGAAGACGCGTCGTATCTCCGTGCGCCGCCTGAGCCGTTCATCTCTAGTAAGGCTTTCGCTCATCCGAGATGGAGAGTTTCTTGCGGCCCTTGGCCCGACGACGTTTAAGCACTTCGCGGCCACCCCGCGTCTTCATGCGGGCGCGAAATCCGAACTTGCGGTTCCGCTTGCGCCTGCTCGGCTGATAGGTTCGTTTCATATCTATAGCTCCAAACGAGAATTAATCGGCCACGTGAATGGGACGGGTAGTATACAGAGCTGTGAAGCGGTGTGTCAATCGGCGTTTTTGTTCTGGAGATCCCGATACAGACGCGAAAGGGTCTCGCGAAACCCCTCATCTTCAATACGCTCTAGGGCTTCCCGGGCGTTTTTGCTATCCTCCCGCGAGACCGGCGCCTCGCCTTCGGCCCGCGACTCCGCCCCCCCAGATCCGGGGACGCCGTCCACATCGGATCCCGCTTCCTCGGCGGCGCCCTCTTTTCGGGCCGCACGCTCAGAAGCCGCGCCGGTGCCGGGGCCGGGACCGCTGAAGGAGCCGACGAGACGCATATGGATGTTTCTCACCTCGAGCTGCGGATACTTTCCCGCAACCTTGCGCACGATCTCGTCTTTTCGCATCTGCAGCATCTGCATCCATCCCGGATGATCAACCTCAACCTTCAGCGCCCCGTTTCTAATGTCGGTAACACGGGTGTGCGCGGCAATGTCGGTCCCGACGATGCGGTGCCAGCTCTTGAAAAAGGCAACGTACTCTTCGCCGCCGGTTATGTTGTGGAGCCTGAGAAAGGCCTCGAGGAGATCACCCGCCCGTTCCATACCGCTCAATGGTACCTTCTGCGACCCGGTAGATCAACGTGTTCTCTCGCCGGTAGTCGCCGAAGCGCTCGTCGGGCAAAAACGTGAAGAAGGCCTGCTCATATCCGGGCAGGGCGTCGAGAAAGCGCTTTCGCCTCGTGGGGTCGAGTTCGAGAAGCACATCATCGAGGAGTAGCACCGGCGAGCGTCCGCTGCGCGCGGCGAAAAATTGCGCCTGAGCCACTCTGAGAATGAGGGACACAAGGCGTAGTTGCCCGGTGGAGGCAGTCCTCGTAAAATCGCGGCCGGCATGCCGGTAGACGAATCGGTCGCGGTGCGGCCCCGAGGTGGTTGTCTTCATGTAGAAATCGTGCTCCCGGCGCCGCGAGAGCTGCGCTTCAGCCTCGCCGGTGGTTTCGACGCGCCACGACGGGCGGTGCTCGATGTGAAGCGGCTCGTCTAATCCGGAGATCCCGGTAAAGAGCTCAGAAAAGGTCTCGTTAAAGGCGGCGGTTGCCTCGCTTCGCCGTTCGAGAAGCTCCAGCCCCGCCTCGGCAAGCTGGCGGTCGTAGACGTCGAGAAGATCCCCTCGCCCGTCTTTGAGCGCGATATTGCGCGCGCGGAGCACCTTTCGGTATCTTCGAAGTACGTCTATGAAGAGGGGATCGTAAAGACTCAGTGTCTGATCGAAGAAGAAACGCTGACGATCCGGGGAGCCCTGGACGAATTCGATGTCGTCATGGGCAAAGATGATGCACGGCAGAATCGAGACGAGCTCTTTGCGATCGGCGACGGACTTCCCATTGAGCCGGATGCTCTTCTTGCCGGCGTCCTTCCCCGACTCCCACCCGTAGGCAAGATCATGCGTCTCCCCGTATCCGTCGCGGATACGGCCGCGTAGCAGCAGGCTAGTCTCACCTTCGCGGCAGAGTTGCTCGTCACTACGGACCCGGAACGACCCGCCGTAGCACAATACGTAGATGGTCTCGAGGAAGTTCGTCTTCCCCTGACCGTTCTCGCCCACGAGAAAGACCTCCGGCGCATCACACATTACCTCGCCGTCGGCAAGGTTTCTGAAGTTGTAAGTTCGAACGGAGAGAAATCCCACTGCGGCTAGAGGTACATATGCACGGCTCAATCGAGCTGCATCGGCATGACGATGTGGAAGTAGTCTTTCTCGGGATCCGAGTAGATACTGATCGCGCGGTTCGGCTCCGAAAACTGAATGGCAATATCCTCGGTATCTATGACCCGAAGGGGCTCGAGGAGATACATGTAGTTCAGCGCGATCTTCTCCTCCGGCCCCTCGTAGGAACACGAGATTTCCTCCCTCGCGACACCCACCTCGCTCTCCTCCGAGCTCAGCGTCATCACCTCACTTGCAAGCTCAACATAGATCCGTCGCGACTTCTCCACGAGCAGCGACACGCGCTTAAGAGCTTCGAGGAGCTCGTTCTTCTTGACTGCAATCCGGTATTTCTGTTCCTCGGGAATAACCCGACGGTAATTGGGGAACTGCCCCTCGATGAGAGCCGAGGAGATGCGCTGATTGTCGAACTGGACGAAGATATTTTTCTCAGTGACCGCAAGCGAGAAGGTACCCTCACCCGAGGCGAGCTTGCGTATAAGATTGAGCACCTTCGGCGGGATGATGACACCCTGGAACTCCTTTACAGCCTCCTGGGGCGTTTTCTTGATGTAGGAAAGCCGCCGGCCGTCGGTCGCCACCATCACTAGATCCCCGTCGAGATTCTCCATGTAGACACCGTTCATGAAGTAGCGTGTTTCATCGTCGGAGACGGCAAAGATAGTCTGGGAGATCATGTCGATGAATGCGGCCTGGGACAACTCGAAGTACTGGTCTTCGGAGGCGAGTTGGATCTCGGGGAACTTGTCGGCTTCGATGCCCTTCAGCTCGAAATTGATCTTCTTGAACACCGGATTTATCGAAAAGCTGTTTCCCTCGCCGAGCTCGAACTCCACGTCGCCCGAGGGCAGGGAGCGCAGAATACCAAGCAGCTTCTCGCAGAACACCGTCGTCGTGCCCGCGTTCACCACCTCCACCGGGATCCGTGTTTCAAAGCTCACCCGCAGATCTGTTGCGCGAATTGTCAGTGTCTCCTCGTGGGCATCGAGCAAGACGTTCGAAAGTATCGACATGCTGTTCTTTGAGGAGATGATCTCCTGCGCAACCGAGATTTCTTTCATGATCGTGTCACGCTCGCAGATGAACTTCATCTTACTCTCCTTCTTATCCCTTATATGTAAATTCTAGAAGCAGTAGTAGTAGGCACTGTGATTATGTGGAAAATCACCCTATCTCCCTTTCCTGTAGTGCGCTGATCCTCTGAATAACTGTCGGCTTCTATTCACAATGGACTCACATGTTCGGCGGCGCCGCCGCGTTCTCCCGTAGTATGCCCGGATATCCCCGGCTCATCCACAGCTTATCTAGACTTTGTTCCCTGCTCTTTTATCTGACGGACCAGAAACTGAACGGTCGGCTCCACAGTCGGGTCGGTGCGCATGCGATGCTCGATGCGCTGGCATGCATGCATTACGGTGGTGTGATCCCGCCCGCCGAACTCGAGCCCAACCTCCGTGGTCGAATACTCGGTTATCTCGCGCGCGATGTACATGGCGAGCTGCCGGGGAAATGCGATGACCTTGGTTCGCTTTTTTCCTTTGAGCTCCTGGCTCGAGAGATTGAAATAATCCGCGACCGTGCGCTGGATCACGTCCATGGTGATGTTCGTTTGCTTGGGGCTTGCGAAGAAGTCTTTCAGCTGTTGTCGGGCGACATCCGGTGAGATTTCCTTGTCGACGAGGTCGGCGTAGGCGACAAGTTTGGTGAGCGCCGACTCGAGGTCGCGGACGTTCGTCGTGACGTTGTTACAGATGAGCTCGGTCACCTCTTCCGGAATGCGTATCCCCGTGTGGTCGATCTTCTTTTTGAGAATGGCGTAACGGGTTTCGTAGGAGGGCGGCTGAAGGTCCACATTGAGACCGCGTTCGAAGCGGCTTCGAAGGCGATCAGTGAGATCCCGTATGTCGGAGACCGGACGGTCGGAGGTGAACACCATTTGTTTGTTCGAGTCGTAGAGGGCGTTGAAAGTGTGAAAGAGCTCCTCCTGCGTCTCGGGCTTGTTTTGAAGGAAGTGGATGTCGTCCACGAGGAGGATGTCCGCATAGCGATAACGGTTCTTAAAGCTCTGTGTACGGTTTTCTCTGAGCGACTGAATGAAGTCGTTGGTAAAGCTCTCCATCGTCACGTAGAGGATTTTTAGGTTGTCGAACTCCTGATGTGCATAGTTGCCGATCGATTGTATGAGATGAGTCTTACCGAGCCCGACGCCCCCGTAGATAAGACAGGGGTTGTAGCCGGTGCCCGGATTCCGAGCAATTGCCATCCCGGCGTTTGCTGCAAAAGAGTTGTTCTGCCCGATGACGAAGTTTTCGAAGGTGTATTCTTCGCGCAGGTTGGGGTGCGGCGACTTCTTTGCGGGTGTGGTCATGACGCCCGCCGCGGTACCGGTCCGCGCGGAGGCAGCCGTCGCCCCTGCTTCGGATCCATCGCCGCCGCGTGCGGGATGTCCATCTTCCCCGTCCGCATTCCTCGTTAACTCGGAATCTGATGAGCCGGCCGACACGCCGTTGCCGTTTGAGACTGAGGAGGAGCCATCGCCGCCGCGGGGCATGGTCTTTACCTCGAAATCGAGCGCCAAATCGGTTCCTGAGAGCTCGTGGAGTTTCTGCTCGATTATGCGAAGATACCGCTGGCGAACTTGATCGCGATAGAAGGAGGAGGGGACGGTCACGACGATTTCCGAGTCCCGCGAGTAGGAGTATTCCATACGGTTAAACCACATAGAGAACTCCTGCTCCGAGAGCTCGGCTCGGATCTGCTTCATCGCTTCATCCCAGAAGATATTCCAGGAGTCACTGTTCATACGAGCCTCAAATTATCCACAGTTTTTCCACAGCATAGCGTTCATTTGGTGCCTCCGTAAGGACCACGCCGTCTCTGGAGACAAAACAGTAGTGTAGCATGAATGGGCTATCGCCCCAACGATCTACGCCCGAAATTCCGGGATCAAAGCGGAGATAAACGGGGTATCGTCTGTTTAGGTGTTGCTGTCTGTGGTATCAGTCTGATTTATCCACAGTATCAACATAATTTATCCACAACTAGTACACAAGCTTGGCTGTTGGCCTGTGTGTGAAGCCGCGGGTACCGCCGCTGCTTTACTTTCGCCCGCCAAATCGATATGATAAAGTAACTTCTGCCGAAGGAATCACAGGTATAACATATGCCCGAAAGTTATTCAGCTCAGAGTATCCAGATCCTGAAGGGTTTGGAAGCGGTCCGGCGTCGTCCCGGGATGTACGTGGGATCGACCGGCCCCGAGGGACTACATCATCTGGTTTACGAGGTGGTGGATAACTCCATCGACGAGGCCTTGGCCGGCTATTGCGGTGAGATCGCCGTCGCGATCGAGCCCGACAATATCGTGCGGGTCAACGACGACGGCCGGGGAATCCCCGTCGACCTCCACACCGAAGAGAACGTAAGCGCCCTCGAGCTGGTCATGACCCGACTCCACGCGGGGGGGAAGTTCGACCACAAGAGCTACAAAGTTTCCGGTGGCCTCCATGGCGTGGGAATCTCAGTCGTGAACGCCCTTTCAGAGTGGTGTCAGGTATCCGTCTATCGTGAGGGACGCATTTACCGACAGACCTACCGCCGGGGTATCGCCGACAAGCCGGTGGAGGTCATCGGTGAGACAGAGCAATCGGGTACCGAGGTACTTTTCCGGGCGGATCCGGAGATCTTCGAAACCATCGAGTTCAGCTTTGACGTGCTCTCAAAGCGGCTGCGAGAGCTCGCCTTTCTTAACAAGGGTATCCTTATCACTATCGAGGATCAGCGCCTGCCCACGCCGAAGCGCCACGACTTCCGCTTCGAGGGCGGGGTGAGCGAGTTCGTTACCTTTCTCAACAAGAACAAGACCACCATCCATAAAGAGCCTGTTTACTTCGAGGCCGAACGGGAGAACATACAGATGGAGGTAGCCCTCGAGTACAACGACGGCTACAACGAGAACAAGACCACCATCCATAAAGAGCCTGTTTACTTCGAGGCCGAACGGGAGAACATACAGATGGAGGTAGCCCTCGAGTACAACGACGGCTACAACGAGAACATCTTCAGCTTCTGTAACAACATCAACACGCGCGAGGGCGGAACCCACCTCGTCGGCTTCAAATCGGCGTTGACCCGCACGCTCAACGACGTGCTGCGCCACTCGAAGCTTGCGAAGAAGGCTGAGGAATCGCTCACCGGCGACGATGTGCGCGAGGGCCTTACCGCCGTCATTTCGGTGAAGGTGCAGAACCCGCAGTTCGAGGGGCAGACCAAGAGTAAGCTCGGGAACTCCGAGGTCAAGGGCGTGGTGGAGTCGCAGGTTAACGAGAGCCTTGCCGCCCATTTCGACGAAAATCCGAAGACCGCCGAGCGTATCCTCGAGAAGACGGTGCTTGCGGCAAAGGCTCGGAGCGCGGCACGAAAGGCCCGGGAGCTTACGCGCAGGAAGAGCTTTCTCGAAAGCACGGGGCTCCCCGGCAAGCTGGCCGACTGCAGTGAGAAAGATCCGCGAAAAAGCGAGATCTACATCGTCGAGGGCGATAGTGCCGGCGGAAGCGCCAAACAGGGGCGCGACCGTCAATTTCAGGCAATCCTCGCCCTGTGGGGCAAAATGCTCAACGTGGAGAAGACGCGCGTCGACAAAGTGCTGGCCAACGACAAGCTGCAGCCTATCATCTCGAGCCTCGGCGCGGGTGTGGGAACGGACTTCGACATCGAGAAGTTGCGCTACCATAAGGTCATCATCATGGCCGACGCCGACGTTGACGGCTCGCATATCCGCACGCTGCTTCTGACGTTTTTCTTCCGCTACATGTCCGAGCTCATCGAGAACGGACATGTATTCCTTGCCATGCCCCCGTTGTACAAGCTGACTTACAACCGCAAGGATTACTACGCCTATAATGACGCCGACCGGGACAAGATCCTCGCCTCCCTCGACGGGGGAGCACAGAAGGCTTCGCAGCAGCGCTACAAAGGCCTCGGGGAGATGAACCCCGAGCAGCTGTGGGAAACCACAATGAATCCCGAGTCGCGGAACATCATGCAGATCCGCCTCGAGGACGCGGTGGAGGCGGAGGCGATATTCACCACCCTTATGGGCGAGAACGTGGCCCCGCGCCGCGAGTTCATCGAAGAGAATGCGCTCGCTGTCTCGAACCTCGACGTATAGCTACAGGAGTTAACGGTGTCAGATGAGGAACGCCACGGGCGGGTCATTCCCGTCGCCATAGAGGACGAGGTCAAAGAATCCTACCTCAACTACGCAATGTCGGTCATCGTCAGTCGCGCCCTTCCCGACGTGCGCGACGGGCTCAAGCCGGTGCATCGGCGCATCCTCTACGCGATGAGCGATATGGGGCTGCGCTCCGACCGCCCCTACAAGAAGAGCGGCCGTATCGTCGGGGACGTGCTCGGCAAATACCACCCCCACGGCGATCAGAGCATTTACGACGCACAGGTGCGACTTGCCCAGGAGTTCGCCATGCGCTACCCGATGGTGGACGGCCAGGGAAACTTCGGCTCGATTGACGGCGACCCTCCGGCGGCCATGCGCTATACCGAGGCGCGGATGACGCGCATCTCCGAGGAGATGCTGCGCGACATCGGCAAGGACACCGTCGATTTTATTGCAAACTACGATGACACCATCACCGAGCCAAGCGTCCTTCCCGCAGCGGTACCTTATCTGTTGGTAAACGGGGCGAGCGGCATAGCCGTTGGCATGGCAACCACCATGGCCCCGCACAATCTCGGAGAAATCGCCGCCGCGGTGGCCGCCTACATCGATGATCCGGAGATATCTATCGACGGGCTCATGGAGCACGTCTCGGGTCCGGACTTCCCCACCGGCGGTATCATATACGGCACGCGGGGCATCAAGGACGCCTATCGGACGGGTAAAGGCCGCATCCCCGTCCGGGCGCGAATCTCCATCGAGTCCATGCAAGCCGGGAGGGACATGATTCTCGTCACCGAGATTCCCTACATGGTGAATAAGGCGACGCTCATCACGCGTATCGCCGAGCTCGTGCGCGACCGTCGCATTGACGGGATTAGCGACCTGCGAGATGAGTCCGATCGAAATGGTCTGCGTATCGTCATCGAGCTCAAACGAGGCGCCGGCCCGAAGATCATCCTGAACCAGCTCTTTACCCAGACTCAGCTGCAGGTGAACTTCAACGTCAACGCCCTTGCGCTGGTGCGAGGCAAACCCGAGCTTCTCAATCTCAAAGATATCATCCGCCACTTTGTCGAGCATCGCCGTGAGGTAGTGATCCGGCGCACCAAATACGATCTCAAAAAGGCCGAGGAAAGGGCCCATATCCTCGAAGGCCTCAAAATTGCCCTCGACAACATCGACGAGGTGGTGCAGGTCATAAAGGAGTCCGCCGATGTCAATGAGGCGCGCATCCGTCTCATGCGGCGCTTCGATCTCTCGGAGGTGCAAGCCCAGGCCATCCTTGACATGCGCCTGCAGAAGCTCACGAGCCTCGAAACAAAGAAGATTGTCGAAGAGCTCGAGCAGGTCCGCGCCCTCATCGCCGAGCTTCGGGCGCTGCTTGCCAGCGAGGAGAAGATCCTCGGTGTGGTGAAGGATGAGACGCTTGATCTTGCCCACCGCTATGAGGATGAGCGCCAGACGGAGATCGTCCCAGAAGAGATCGAGGCCATCGATATCGAGGACCTCATCCAGCGCGAGGACATGGTCGTGGTTATTTCAAACCGCGGCTACATCAAGCGCATGCCGCTGTCCTCCTATCGCCTGCAGGGCCGCGGCGGCAAGGGTCGGGCGGCGGCCAATCTGCGAGAGGACGATTTCATCCGACACCTCTTTATTGGATCCACTCACGACTACATTCTCTTTGCCACCAGTGAGGGCAAAGCCTACTACTTGAAGGTACACCAGATCCCCGAGGGCTCGCGTGCGGCGCGGGGGCAGCATGTGCGCGGGATGCTTAACGTCTCCAGCGACGAGGAGATTACCGCGGTCGTTCGCTTCAGCGAGTTCACCGACGACCGCTACCTCTTCATGGCGACCACTCGAGGCGTGGTGAAGAAGGTGCGGGTAAGCGACTTCCGAAATGCCAAGGTCCGCGGGATCACCGCCATCAACGTCGTGGAAGGAGACAAGCTTGCCGCAGCAATGCTTACCGGCGGGGACGACGATCTCGTTCTCGTCACACGCAACGGTCGCGGCCTGCGGATCGACGAGGACCAGGTGAGGCCGATGGGTCGCGCGAGTCGCGGCGTGCAGGGGATCAGACTCGGCAAGAGCGATGAGCTTGCCGGCGCGGTCGTCGCCTCCGAGACGACGCAGATGCTTCTCATGACACAGTACGGCTTCGGCAAGCGTACCCCCTTCGATGAGCTCAGCCCCCACGGTCGGGGCACCGGTGGTCAGAAGGTCTACGCGGTGAGCGAGCGAACCGGCGAGGTTGTGGGCATCCAGCCGGTCGCCGAGGAAGATGACCTCGTTGTCGTGACCTCCCAAGGAAGCTCTATTAAAGTGAAAGTCACGCAGATCACCTCGCAGTCGCGGGCCGCAGCGGGTGTGCGCGTGGTAAACATCGACCGTCCCGATTACGTCGTCGGTATCGGCCGTGCCGCAGCGGATGACGACGCGGAATAGTGTCGTCGCGCCTCGGGTCGCCTATAATGGCGACCCCGGGGTGTCGTTGCCGGCTGCGGTGTTTCACGTGAAACATTGTGTACAGCCCCACACGCAGTCATAGCATCGAACAGCGGATCAAAAACTCGCGCTTCATCGCTCGCGCCGAGCCCTTTACCGACCCCCGCGCGGCCAAAGCACGGGTAGACGGGCTTCGCGCGGCCAACCCCGGCTGCGCCCATGTCGTCCATACCTTTTCAGTCGGCGACGAGAATGATCGCAGCTTCGGAATGAGTGATGATGGCGAGCCTCACGGGACGGCGGGACGCCCCGCCCTCGACGTTCTCAAGGGAAGCAACATCACCAACTGCCTCGTAACCATCGTGCGATTTTTTGGCGGAACGAAACTTGGAACCCGTGGGCTCGTTCGTGCCTACGCGGGTGCGACGAAAGAGGTGCTGGCCGGAGTGCCGGTAGAAGAGCTTGTGGAGAAGCGGCTGTTTTCCGTCACGGTGCCCTATGAGCTCTACGAGCCGACGCGCAAGATCCTGCTGGGCGCCGGGGCGGAGATAAGGGAGGAACGGTTCAGCGAAATCGTGCGGGTGAAGGGAACGTTGCCGTCACGCGCTGTGTCGCGCTGCGCCGAGACGCTTGGTGAGGCGACGAGTGGGGCGGTTGTCCTGTATTTCGCGGACGGTGAGTAGAGAGTAAGGGGCCTATGGCGAGAGCTTGCTCGCGAACGCGCTGTTTGCGAGCACGGCGTCCAGGTCGGCAAGGATGGACTGCTTATGCTCTTCGGTCTGGAAGGTCGCCCCGATGCCTTTTTTTATCAGCTCTACGGCTTCCCCGACGGAGAAAATGCCGTGCTCGATGAGCTTCAGGTACTCGTCCGTGAGCTCGACGCCGAAGAGGGTCGGATCGTCGGTGTTGACCGTGACGTACATGCCGTGGTCGTAGAAGGCTCGAATTGGATGGTTTTCAAGCGATGTCGCGAATTTTCGGGTGAAGAGGTTACTCGTCGGACAAATTTCGAGGGGAATCTGGGTGTCCCGCAGATGATCCATGAGCTTCGGATCCTTTATGGCCGCGATTCCGTGGCCGATGCGGGCGACATTCAGGAGCTTTATCGTATCCCAGACGGACTCCGGCCCCAGATCCTCTCCAGCGTGTGCGACGAGCTTGAGACCGGACTTGACCGCTTTGTCGAACACAGGCTTGTATTCTTTTGCCGGGCCGGTTTGCTCGGCTCCGCCTAGCCCGAGGCCGACAATGTGATCGGTCATGTTCTCGAGGGTGAAGTCCAGGTTGCGCATGGCATTATCAAGACCGAATCCACGCGAAACGTCGACGATATACCGCACGTGGAGACCGTCGGCGGCGAGCCGTCGCGCTCCATAGTCGAGCTTTTCGACGAGGGAGGCGAAGCTAAGCCCGTTCTTGATCAGTTTTGTAGGTGCGAAGAAGATCTCCGCGTAGCGCACGTTGTTGCGCGTTAAATAATTCCGCGCATCCTCTATGAGATAGTCGAGATCGTCCTCCTCGAGGAAGCAAGCCTGCACAATGTTTATGAAGAGGTCTATGAACTCATCGAGGCTCTTTACGTCGAACCGCTTCTTGAGCTCCTCTTTGCTCTTAAAGCCGAAGTCGAGCTTGTGTTTCTTGATCAGACTCCATATCGAGTCCACGCTTACAAGACCTTCGATATGGAGGTGTATTTCGGTTTTGGGAAGAGAGGCTATGAAGGAGCGCAATCCCTTGTGCTCCGAATCGAACGAACCTGATACGGGTTTTGTCATCATGCGACCTTCACATTGCCGCGGCATCGCCACGATGTTGCACTATACATTAACAAATTTCTCATCAGGGTAAAACCTGTAACCTCAACCAAAAGAGCATATCACACCTAGTGTGTTTTTCGTCTTGAAACGTCTAATTCTGAAGCTAGTGTTTACAGGCCCCCTCGGCAACCCACCCGGCGATCTCGATGTCTGCAGTGGCAAGGTCGTAGGACAGCAGCTCACCGGGCGAGACCCAGGCGATTTCTTCGTGGTCGAGGACCTGCGGCGTGCCGCTTCCGGGGTCTGCACAATAGGCGACGAGTGATAGATGGCCGGCGGGCAGCTCCTGCTCAACAACGCCAAGCCGCCGACGCGGCGTTACCTCGAGCGAGAGCTCCTCCCGGATCTCCCGGATGAGGCATTCCCCCTCGCTCTCTTCGTTCTCTATTTTTCCGCCGGGGAACTCCCATTTGCCGGGAAGCTCCCCGTTCGGGTGCCGCCTGCAGAGCAGATACGCGCCGTTTCGCTCCATCACGGCAGCAGTTACACGAATATGTTTCACGTGAAACACTCTACCGCATTCCCTTCCATGACAGGAAGAGGAATTTTCTCTATACTCACCGACGACATGGGACATGTGATCGCGTTCGCAAATCAGAAGGGCGGGGTGGGAAAAACCACGACCGCCTCCAATCTCGGCGCGTACCTCGCCGATGCGGGGAAGCACGTGCTTCTTGTCGATTTTGACCCACAGGGCAACCTCTCGAGCAGCGTGGGCGTCTCCACCGACGGCACCGGCATCTACGAGGTCATCAACGAGGAGGCGGCAGCCGGGCAGGCGGTCCATGGAACGAAGGTCAAGAACCTTTCTATTATCCCTTCCAGTATTAATCTCACCGGATCGAATATCGAGCTGGTGCAGGAGGCCGAGCGCGAGTACTTCCTACAGCGAGCGCTCGACCCGATTCGCGAGAAGTTCGACTACATCTTCATCGACTCTCCGCCCTCCCTGGGCATCCTCACCCTCAACGGGCTTGTTGCGGCCAACCAGGTTATCATTCCGCTTCAGTGCGAGTACTTTGCCCTGGAAGGTCTCACGCAGCTCCTGCAGAGCATAAAGCGCGTCCAGAGCTCTTATAACGCCCGCCTCGACATCCTCGGCATTCTCTTTACGATGTACGACTCGCGCACACGCATCGCCCAGGACGTCGTGCAGGAGGTCGTCGGGTACTTCGGAAAACGAGTCTTTCGCACCATCATCCCGCGCAACGTGCGCCTCTCGGAGGCGCCGTCGCACGGGGTTCCCATCAATCACTACGATCCGGAGTGCGCCGGCGCGCGCAGTTAC
>JAAAOR010000014.1 GCA_009908735.1 Spirochaetota bacterium
GCGCCTCCGCGCGAGGTATCCTTGTTAAGAAGCACGACTTGAACGACATCGCCGATCTCCGGGAGCTCATCGAACTCCTCGGTCGCAATTCGACCCTCCGACTTGTATCCGATGTCTACAAATACCTGCTCTGAACCAACCTGTACGACGGTACCCTCTACGATCTGGCCCACTTCGAGTTGATCAAGCGGTTTGAGAAACTCTTCTTGGAGTTCCTCCTGAAGAAGTGACTTCATAGTCTCACTCTGTTGTGGGTCGTTATCACTCATGATTACCCTGCAACTCCTGAATGTATTGCTGTCTCTGGATAGTATCCAACACTTTCTCACAAACTTCATCGATGGTCAAGCCCGATGTATCCACGAAAACGGCGTCGGCTGACCGCCGCAACGCGCCGGCGTGCTTTTCTCGGTCGCGGGCATCCCGTGACTCTATGCCTGCTTGTATATCCTCGAGGGATTCGTCGGTAAGGCCCTGCTCGTATCGCCGGCGCGCCCGAGTCTCCACGCTTGCGTCAAGATAGACCTTTACCTCGGCGTTCGGGAAGACCACGGTTGTGATATCCCGTCCCTCGACTACCACGTCGCGCTCGGCGGAGAGCTCCCTCAGTCGGTCGTTGACGCAGTCTCTGACTTCAGGCACGGCGGAGTGTCGCGATACCCAGGCGTTGACTGTATGACTGTAGAGTACACGCTCGGCGGGTGCACCCTCGACACGAACCGCTCCGGCGTCTACATAGACGTCCATATCGTGGGCAACGCGAATGATCTGCTCGGTGTTATTTGGATCGTCGGCCTGATCCAAGACCTTCCAGGTTATGGCGCGGTACAGCGCACCGGAGTTCACGTAGAGGAAACCGAGCGAATCGGCTACGTACTTTGCAACGGTGCTCTTGCCGGTGCCGGCGGGCCCGTCAATCGCTACGACCACGTTGCCCTCCTCCTCCAGCCGCCCGGCTTTTTAGCCCCCGGCCGCGGCTCCCGGCCTGGGAAAAAAACCACGCTACTTCCTGCTCGCTGAGCTCGCGATAGCCTCCGGCACGGGTGCCCGTGAGGCGCACCGGACCGATTCGGATTCGATGCAGCCGCTTTATCTTGAGCTTTCGCGCGAGAAACACACTCCGGATCTCGCGGTTCTTGCCCTCTTCGAGGGTCAGATGGACCTTGCGGCCGTTCTGAAACTCAAATGACTTGAGCGTGTAGACGGTGTCCTCGACGCGTATACCGTTGCGGTACTCCTCGAGCATATCCCGCGGTACCGGGTCCTTTGTCTCGACGATGTACTCCTTCTCCACGCCGGAGGAAGGATGCATGACCGCGTCGGCAAACTCCCCGTCGTTCGTCAGAAAAACCAGCCCCGTGGACATGAAGTCCAGCCGTCCCACCGTAAAAAGCCGAACCGGAACATCACTTTTGACCAGATCCACCGCCAGCGGCCGTCCTTCCGGGTCGCGGTTCGAGCAAAGCACTTTGGACGGCTTGTTCAGCGCGAGATAGTACTTTTGTCGCGTGATGTGCACCTCGCGACCGTCGAAGTACACGCGATCATCCGCTTCTACCTGCGTCCCCTGCTCGGTAATCACCGTGTCGTTTACACGAACGCGTCCCTGCGCGATGAGCGCCTCGCTCTTTCGCCGCGAGGCGATGCCGCTGCGGGCGAGGTAGACATGGAGGCGCATGGGCCACTCGTACGATCGTTTTCCGCTTGCGGGTCTAGCCATCGAGTCTGAACCTGTCCTCTTCAACCTCATCAAGTCGCGGGAGCTCCGCGATGCTCTGGAGGTGGAACTGTTTTAGGAACTCTCGCGTCGTTCCGTATTGAACGGGTTTACCGGGTGCGTCTTTGCGTCCGGTTTCCTTTATGAGACCGCGCTGTAGCAGCAGCCGGATCATATTGTCGGCGGATACGCCGCGGAGATTCTCGATCTCCCCCCGGGTAATGGGCTGTGCGTACGCAACGATGGACAATGTCTCAAGCGCCGCTTTGGAAAGCCGTGCGTCGCGACGCTTACCGTAGTGATCCTTCAAATGCTCCCATAATGCTCGCTTTGGTGCAAGCCCTACCCCGTCCTCGAGCCGGGTGATCTCGATTCCCCGATGGTCGCTCTCATAGTCCTCTTCGAGGGCTGCAAGAACGCGCCGAACCACCTCGCTGGAGAGCCCACTGATGGTCACCAGCCGGCGCTCGTCAACCGGTTCTGACTCGAGGTAGAGAATAGCTTCTATCAGTGCCTTTTCCTGCGTCAATTCCATGAGCGAATACGAATATCTCCGAACATACGATTCTGCAGCAGCCGGATCCTGCGGGATTTCACCGCCTCGAGGACCGCAAGAAACGCACAAACAACATCCATGATGGACTCGCGTTGCTGAATGAGATCGGTGAACAGGAACTCCCCCTTGGCCTCGAGGAATTCCTCGATGAGGCTTAGCTTCTCGTTCACCGACACCTCCTCATAGAGGTCGAACACCCGCTCATCCGAGAGCCCCTCCATGATGTTGGAGAATGACTTGAGCAGATCCCAAACGTCGATACTCACCCACAGGTCATCGTCTTCTGCGAACGGGAGCACCGGCTGCTTTTTCTTGCGCTCGATTATCCACTCCGATTCCTGCTGCTTCTCGTCCATCAGATGGGAGAGTTTTTTGAAACGTTGGTACTCAATGAGTTTCTGCACCAACTCCTGCCGCGGGTCCTCCTCGTCATCATCGAGGGCTTCGCCCGGCAGTAGCATCCTCGACTTGATGTAGAGGAGGGTTGCGGCCATAAGGTAGAAGTCGGTGATGTTGTCGAGGTCGATACTCGCCACCCACTCGAGGTACTCGAGGTACTGCCGCGTGATCTCGGCAATGGGGATGTCGTGAATATCGATCTCGGAGCGCTTAATAAGGAAGAGCAGAAGGTCGAGCGGTCCTTCGAACTGGTTAACTCGAAAGTGCTGTCCCTGCTCCTGCTGTTGTTCCGGCATCCGCGATCAGGTTTGTCCTCCACCGCGAGTATACGGCTGCTCGTGGGCGAGGTAAATACCCTGTCCGGAAAGGCTATCCAGATAGGATTGATAGCTTCTCCCGCTTCGGGGGTCGGTAAGAACGGGTTCAATATCGAGGAGGGGCCGTAGCGCGAAGGCGCGCTCGGTGAGCCGTGGATGGGGTAACGTCAGGCCGCTCTTGTCCTGTACGCGGTCTCCGTAGAGGAGCACGTCAATGTCGAGCGCCCTTGGTCCTTTAGGAATTTCCGCGCTGCGGTCGCGGCCCGCTTCAGCCTCGATACGCTGGGCGGTATCGAGAAGCTCGAGCGGTGACAGCTCGCAGCGGCCCGCGACACAGGCGTTCAAAAAAGCCGGCTGTTTCTCGTACTCGAGCGGCTCTGTTTCGTACACCGGGGACGCATGGAAGTCGGCGAGAGCATCCTCGAGGCGGCGACACGCGAACTCGAGAAGGGCGAGGCGATCGCCGAGGTTGCTCCCGATTCCGAGATAAACCCGTGCCGGCTCCGACATGTCTAAAAGAGCTCGTCCTCGGCAGGCTCTGCGGCGGTACCCGATGCGCCGTCCGGCACCGACTGAGGCGCGGTCTTGGTATCAGCTTTCGTCTTTGCCTTAGCGCCACTTCGCTTCGACCCGGAGCTCTCGCCCGAGGCGGCCGAACCTGCCCCGTCGGCGCCGACCTTTCCGCCACCACCGGCGTCAGCCGATGCGGCTTCGGACTCGGCGGCGTAGCGCTCGGGAAAAATCGCACGCCGAGCCTTGTCTTCGATGTCCGCCGCGATCTCGGGATTCTTGTTGAGAAAGTCTTTGACGTTCTCCCGGCCCTGCCCGATGCGCTCCTCTCCGTAGGAGTACCAGCTGCCGCTCTTGGAGATGACGTCGTACTTGAGCCCGGCGTCAAGCAGGCTACCCGTGGCGGAAATGCCCGTGCCGAATATGATCTCCACCTCCGCCTTGCGGAACGGTGGAGCGATCTTGTTTTTCACGATCTTCACCCGAACGCGATTGCCGATGGCATCGTCGGTTCCCTTGGTGATCGTCTCGATACGCCGAACCTCTACGCGAACCGAGGAGTAGAACTTCAGTGCTTTACCTCCGGTGGTCGTTTCGGGATTGCCGAACATCACCCCTATCTTCATGCGGATCTGGTTTATGAAGATCAGGCAGGTGCCGGATCTCGAGATTGTTCCGGTGAGCTTGCGGAGTGCCTGGCTCATGAGGCGCGCCTGGAGCCCGACGTGGGAGTCGCCCATGTCTCCCTCTATCTCCGCCTGCGGCGTGAGGGCCGCAACGGAGTCAACCACGATGATGTCCACTGAGCCGGATCTCACGAGAGTTTCGGCGATTTCGAGCGCCTGCTCTCCAGTGTCGGGCTGGGATACCCAGAGTTCGTCCACGTTCACCCCGAGGGCGCGAGCGTAGCTGGGGTCGAGCGCGTGTTCGGCGTCCACGAATGCGGCGATGCCGCCCAACTTCTGCGCCTCGGCGATCGCATGCAATGCCAGTGTGGTCTTTCCGGACGACTCGGGTCCGAAAATCTCCACCACGCGTCCCTTCGGATATCCGCCGAGACCCAGTGCTTCGTCAATCATAATCGAGCCGCTGGGAATGACTTTGATCCCGCTCGTGTCGGTGCCCTCTCCCATCTTCATGAGCGAGCCCTTGCCGAATTGCTTCTCGATCTGCAGCCGGGCCGCCTCTATCGCTCGCTCTTTCTCATCGGTCTTTTCGAGATCACGTGTCTCTGTGTCTTTCTTTGCCATATAAATCCTCTCCCGTAGCAGCTGTTCGAGCTTTCATTCTGTCCTACGGGCAAAACGGGCGTGGTGCTTCACGGCTTTGGCGAAAATATTAACCTCCACCCCGCAGTCGGTCAACATGAGCGCCGATACTGTAGGTGTATGGCCATCAAAGCGCGCGGGACCGGGCCGCAGGGTTTTCTCCTTGCCCTGGCCCTCATAATCGTAGCACAGGCGACGGCGACGCCCACGCCCGCCGACGCCCAAAGTCGTAGCTGGGAGGCTGTCGCCGAGGCAAGCACTCCCACCGAGGACTCCTTCATCGTCGAGCTCTTGACCAATCTTCCGCTTACCGACGCACTCGCGGTTGCCCGCGCCCTGCCGCGCCGCGAGAACCCCGACATCGCTGAGCCGCTTCGCGCCCTTCACCGCGGCCCCGGCGCTCATACCCAGCGCGCCGAGCTCCTCTCCCGCGTCGCCATCAACGCCTTGAACGCTCTGCCCGTAGAGCGCCGCGGCCCCGCACTCGAGGCAAACGCCGAGCTAATCCGCCACTTTCTCGGCGAAAGCGCGCGCTTTGACTCCCCAATGCTTCGCGCTGCGGTCTGGCAGGCGGCGGCGGCATCGGGCGAGCAGGCCCGGCGGGCTATGCTACCGGCTGCGCGTACGTCCGCGGCCGCCCTCCATGAGCGTTTCGTAGCGGCGGTCGAAAACCGCGGGGGCGAGGCCGGCCGACAATCGGAGCGGGTGCGTAACCTGCAGCTTTCCTCCGAGGCACTCGCGTTTTTTTCCTATGCTTCCGCGACTGCGGACGCGAC
>JAAAOR010000118.1 GCA_009908735.1 Spirochaetota bacterium
GCTCTTCGACGTGTTGCCGGAGGACGTGCGCGCGCAGACGCAGCGTTTATGCCTGACCGGTAACGCCCTGCGGCGAAATCCTGTTCTCAGGCATCTGGCCGAGCTGCATTTCTCGCTCCCGGTCTACCTGTCCGGCTACACCGAGGAGGCCGCCGTCGGGGCCGCGCTGGTTGCTGGCGTGGGAAGCGGTCTGTGGGGCAGTTACGAGGAAGCGTCGAGGGCGGTTGTTGCCGAAAAGCGTCACTGAGCGGATCCATCGTCTGTTCGAGGCGCATGACGTACGATTGACCGAGGCCGGTAAAACCCCTATTATCAGGGTACTCATCACAAGAAATCACGGGGTGTAGCGGTATGTATCAGATCTATTTGCTTTCGGTGCTGACCAATGTGCTCGCAGGTGTCGCGCTCTCAGTCGGCGGAATGGACGAGAAGCTGCACCTGAGTGCCATCTTTAATAAGGAACTCATGCAGACCGATGGCTTTCGGCTCGGTCTCGGAATCGTGACGTTGGTGGTCGGCTTTTTCAAGCTGCTATCGGTGAGCGAGGGTGACGTGCCGGTCGTCGGAGACATCCTCCCCGCAATTTCCGGATTGGTGCTCGGTATGATTCTGCTACTGCAGTACTACCGCAGCCGCTCCACGGTGAGCTCACCCTTCGTCGACACCCTTGACAACATCTTTGGTAAAAACAGTGAAGTGTTCGGCACCGTCGGTATTCTCTTAGGCATCTTGCACTTTCTCCTCCATCGCGTTCTGTTTCTCTGATTGGGTATCCCCTGGTGCGACGTTCCGTGGCCGGGATCGCCTGGCAGGGCGGGCGATTGTTCCTTGCGAGGCGAAAGCCCGGCGGGGTAAACAGCCGTCTGTGGGAGTTTCCCGGCGGTAAGGTGGACGCGGGAGAGACGCCCGCGGAGAGCCTCTCTCGGGAGTTCCTCGAAGAGCTCGGTGTCGCAGTGACTGTGGGCGACTTGCTCGCAACCGGCTCGTTCCGACACCGGAACATCGACTTTCGTCTCGAGGCCTACCGCATCACGCTGGCCTCGACCGATGTTCACCTCAACGAGCACGAACAAGTCGGGTGGTTCACCCCGGCGGAGGCGGAGGCTCTGCCTCTGGTGCCCTCCGACCGTAGCATTCTGCCCGAGCTCCGGCGCTCGCTTGGTTAAATCACCGTGCCGGCCGGCACGACGGCACCCTTGGGAATGACGATGACACCATCGCGAACGAAGTGCGTCGGAAAGTCCCCGTCCTCGTAGTGTTGCCTGTCGATGCCGATACGGCAGTCTTCGCCGATTCGGGCATTCTTGTCGATGATGGCCCCGGCGACCCGGCAGTTCCTCCCGATCCCGATACTCGGCACTCCACGTGCTGCGTTTCCCGCCTTTCGGTCTTCGGGCTCATAGAAGTCCGCTCCCATCAGCACGACACCATCGAGTGTGCAGCCGGCCTCGACGACGCTTCGGATACCCACGATGGAGCGCGAGATCGCCGAGTCGGTGATTATGGAGCCGTCCGCTGCAAGGACTTCCTTCAAGGTGCAGGAGTTAAACTTGGAGGCGGGCAGATCGCGACGGTGCGTGTAAATCGGGCTGTCTTCCTCGTAGAAGTTGAAATCCGGTTTGAAGACCGCCAGGTTGAGATTGGTCTCGTAGAAGGAGCGAACGGTTCCAATGTCCTCCCAGAATCCGGTAAATACGTAAGCGGAAACCTCGGCTGAATCGATGAGAGAGGGGATAACCTCCTTGCCGAAGTCGGTAAGGCTGTTGTCGAGGGCCTTGTCCATGGCCTCGGCGTTGAAACAGTAGATACCCATCGATGCGAGGTATTCTTTGCCTGCGGCGCGCTGCGTTTCGTCCGGGTGAAGCTCTTTCGGAATCCGCAGATGGTCGATGTTGTCCGGGATCGGCGGCTTCTCGACGAAAGATTGCACGCGGCCCTTGCGGTCAGCCTGCAGGATGCCGAAGCCCTCCGCCTGCTCGCGGTTTACCGGTGTAGCGGCGACCGTAACGTCCGCACCGGAATCCAGGTGACGCTGGAAAAAGTCCTGCAGATCCATACGGTAGAGTTGATCGCCCGAGAGAATCATGTAATGCGTGGGTTCCTGCGTACGGAAGTGCGGAAAGTTTTTACGAACGGCGTCCGCGGTGCCCTCGTACCATCCCGAGTGGTCGAAAGTCTGCTCGGCGGCGAGGAGCTCTACGAAGCCCTTCGAAAACGAATCGAAGATATAGGTGCTCGCGATGTGCAGGTGCAGCGAGGCGGAGTTGAACTGTGTGAGCACGTAGATGCGCACAAACCCGGCGTTAATGCTGTTCGACAGGGGGATATCCACCAGCCGGTATTTGCCTCCGAACGGTACGGCCGGTTTGGCGCGCTCCATCGTAAGGGGATACAGGCGGGTACCCTTTCCTCCGCCCATGACGATGGAGAGTACGCGTGCCATATGCAGCCATTGTAGGTCGGCAGTTTCCCGAGGGTCAAGGAAAATGTTCGGAGAGCTGAATCTTCTCCGCGCGATACACGCGATAGCCGGCGTAGGTCGAGGGATCAGAGTCAGCAAAGACGAGCTCCAGGACGCGTTTTGCCGGCGACTCGGCTGTCACCTCCACTACGTGGCCCGAGATTTTCATGTCGTTCACCTCCATCGCGTCGAGGTCAAAGAGGGCCTGCGGATTTCCCTCGAGGTCCCTGGAGACGCCTCCGAAGGTTACGAGGCGGTTTCCGTTTTCGAGGTAATCGGCGTCGCCGATGAAGGGGGTAAAGAGCTCGGAGCCGCGCTCCGCACCGTACTGCCAGATCTGCCTGACGGTGCCCGCCGCGTCATTTATCTCGTATTCCACGGCTCGGGAGTAGTTATCGGCCGGGGCGAGAGGGGAATCGTAACTGCGGTGGTTGCCATTGTCGTAGAGAAGGATGCGGGACGGGTCTCTCGGATGGAACTCGGGGGCGTGCTGACCCCAGGGCCATTCGAAGTCCTCGCCGATGGGCTCGAGAAGCGCGGGGTGGAACTCTTCTCTCCAGTATTGGTGATTCCCGAGGATCCAGTGGATGTCGCCTGAATCGAGGCCGACTTTTACAACGGCGCTCTGATCCCTCCCGGAGACGACCACTGCGTTGTCTTCAGGGGCGTAGTCGAAACCGTTCAGGTGGAGCCAGTCAGCTTCGTCCAGGTTGATCGGCTGCCGGGGGCGCTCGGGGTCGAGGATCGTGCGAAAGTCGAGTCTCCGCACGACGGCGCCGGTGTTGCGCTCAAGCTCCACGAGAGCGTCATCAACGGAGCCGGGGCCTGCGCTGAGGGCCAGAAGATTACCGCCGGGAAGCTCGGCGGCGTCATGATGAACCCCCTCCGGCACCTCGAAGCCCTCCCACGGCGTGCGCCCCAGCCAGTCCATCTGCACGAGACGATTCTCTTTTTGGACCATGAGATCGCCGTTCTCGAGAGGTTCGAGCACATGGCCGTAGTCCTCGGTGTAGAGCCACCGCACGCGGCCATGGCTGTCGATTACCGAGGCGAGGGGGATATAGGTTCCCTCTTCGTCATAGGCGGCGAGGTGAAGCAGTATCATGCCGTCGCTGATGCGGTCGGGACGAAGGCGCTCGACGCGTACATTGGGGTAATGCTCCGGGAGCGGGGCCGTCTGTATCGTGCGAACGATCTCGGTGACCACGCCCTCTCGATTCGTCGTTGTAAAGGTCACACGGTTTTCGTGGTCGGGATAGAGCCCGAGGAGGGGAAGGCTATGCTCGGTGCGAGACTCGGTCCGGGTGAACCGCAGATCCTCACCGTCCAGGCCGGCGACCTCCACCTCGAGCGACACGGGCTCGCGGCTTCGCACCGTTGCGAGGGCGGAGAGCGGGGCGGCCTCGAAGCGCTCTAACTCTACGTTTATCTGGGAGAAGCCGGCAAAAAGCCTCCCGGCGGCGAATCGACCGCCGAGAATGGCGAGGCCGACGGCAAGTGCCACCAATGCGATGATGGGAAATCTCTTTCGAAACCCGCGCGGTTGAGTCACTTACCGTACGCCTCGAACACGGTAGGGTTCGCAGCCGCCCACTGGTCGATGGTAGCACAGCTGAAACCGCTCCCCTGGTAGGAATGAAGCCGGGCGAGGTCGTCGGCCGCCGCCGGGAGGTCCGCACGAGCGGACTCTAAGACTTGCGCTAGGTAGGGGTGCGTCGACCACGCCTGCGAAGCGAGACGGAAGTGCACCCATTGCCCGCGCTTGTAGCTATGAACAAGCCCCGCATACCGAAGGCGGGTGAGGTGACGCGACGTGTTTGACTGGGTCAGGCCGAGAATTGCCTCGATTTCACAGGAGCAGAGGTCTTCAGCCTCCAGCAGCAGGCTCAACACACGGAGGCGACTCTCGTCTGCAAGAGCTTTGAGAAGGCTAAGGGTTTCCTCCACGCGGTATCCCTCCGAGACTCGTAACGTGATGGCTGTCGGCACTACGCCGAGGGCGCCGGTTCTTTCCTCGGAAACCAGTGCGCCGTCCGATTGGTGAAGTTTACAAGGCTCAGCATGACCGGGACCTCTACGAGCACGCCGACGACGGTCGCCAGCGCCGCACCCGAAGACAGTCCGAACAGGCTCACAGCGACCGCGACTGCCAGCTCGAAGAAATTGCTTGCGCCGATCATCGCCCCGGGCCCGGCAATCGCGTGCGGAAGCTTCCAGAGACGCGCCCAACCGTACGCGAAGGTGTAGATGAAGTACGTCTGCACGACCAGAGGCACGGCGATAAGCACGATGTGGAGGGGATTCGCCAGAATGATTTCGCCCTGAAAGGAGAAGAGAATGATCAGCGTTAGAAGCAGGCCGACCGTTGTGATTCCGTCGAACTTCGGAATGAATACGTTCTCGAAGTAATCGAGCCCGCGGCTTCCCACGATGAGGACACGTGAGAGGTAGCCCGCCACAAGCGGAATCACTACGAACAGCACAACCGAGAGGAAGAGCGTGTCGTAGGGGACGGTGATGTTGCTTATACCGAGGAGCAGCGCCACAATCGGCGTGAACGCCACGAGGATGATCAGGTCGTTAACGGCGACTTGAACGAGTGTGTACGCCGGATCCCCGTCGGAGAGGTGACTCCAGACGAATACCATGGCCGTGCAGGGTGCGGCACCGAGGAGCACCGCTCCCGCGAGATACTCTCTGCTGAGCTCCGCGCCGATCCAGGGCTCGAAGACCACGTTGAGGAAAAACCACGCAAACACGTACATGGTGAACGGCTTGACGAGCCAGTTGGTTACCGTGGTTACCGTGAGGCCACGCGGCTGCTTTGTCGCGCGGACGATGCTTGCAAAGTCCACCTTGAGCATCATCGGGTAGATCATGAGCCAGATAAGCACGGCCACCGGGATCGACACTCTCGCATACTCCATCGTGCTGAGGAACTCGGGAATCGCCGGGGCGAACCTTCCGATGAGCACTCCGATAACGATGCACGTAATCACCCAGAGGGACAGGTACTTCTCGAAGAATCCCATCGATTTACTCT
>JAAAOR010000133.1 GCA_009908735.1 Spirochaetota bacterium
GATACACCGGAACGGCCGGATTGAAAACAATACCCGCCGCGGTGTCGCCGATCGGAAACGGTCTTGTGCAGGCGCGGCGGTCGACGGGCGCGCCATCGCCCCCACCTACCGGTCAGCGACAGGGCGCGAGGACGCGGGCTCGAGCGGCCGGCGTGGGCTTCGTGCCGGGACCACGCTTCTCCGCAACCGAGTCGCTGTCACGCTACCTCAGGCTCAGCTTCTCCTACTACGACCCCGAGCAAATCGCGGAGGGCGCGCGGCGGCTGCTTTCGGTGCTATAGGCGAGTGGCGAATGCTCCCGCTGCTGCAGGCCGGCGTTGTCACCCGCGCCCGCGCCGATGTATGCTGGAATCTACGGAAGGCGGTATCCATGAACATTCCCGAGCGTGTTGAAGCACTCAGAACCCGGATGCGGGCCCACGATCTCTCGGCTTACATCCTCCCGAGTTCCGATCCGCATCAGAGTGAGTATCCGCCGGATCGCTGGAGGGCACGGCAATGGATTTCCGGCTTCGAGGGCTCCGCCGGCACCGTGGTTATAACCCTCGACGAGGCAGGACTCTGGACGGACTCCCGCTACTATCTCGAAGCCGAACAAGCAATCCGCGACACGCCCATCGCACTGTTCCGTGCCGGTCAGGCGCATGTTCCCCAGTACGTCGAGTGGCTTTCCAAGAACGTCCCGGCGGGCGGTCGGGTAGGCTTCGACTCTTCCGTCCTGGCCCTCGAAACCGCCAGAAGTCTCCGACGAGGCCTGGCCGGGGCAAAGATCGAGGTTGTCGCTTCCGATGATCTTCTCGATCCCATCTGGGATGACAGACCGCCGCTGCCCGACGCACCCGCGGAGCTCTTAGACGAGCACGTGTTCGGCGAGACTCGGAGCGAGAAGCTCACCCGCATTCACGCGGCAATGCAGGGTATCGGCGCCGACGCCCACCTGGTCGCCACTCTCGACGACGTCGCCTGGATCCTCAATATCAGGGGCAGCGACGTCCCATTCAATCCGGTGGTGCTCGCCTACCTTGCCGTCGAGGAAGATCAGGCGCTGCTCTTCTTCGACCGCGCAAAGCTCTCCGAGCACGACCGCTCCGCACTTACCGCCGATGGCGTTCTCCTTCGCGACTACGATGAGGTCTGGAGCTACCTCGGTTCATTGCCCTCAGCCTCCACATTGCTTTACGACCCGCGAGGAGTGAGCGCGCATCTCGACGAGGTGCTTCCCGACGGCGTGACCCGCATCGAGCGCAGGAATCCATCGACCGACTTCAAGGCGCGCAAAAACGCCGCCGAGATCGATCATCTGCGCGCCTGCATGACGAGCGACGGCGTCGCGATGGCGGAGTTCCTGTACTGGCTCGAGACCGCCGCGGACGAGGGGGGCGAGACAACCGGGGCGGCAGGAACCACCGAAGAAGCTTTGACCGAGCTCGATGCCGCACGGAAGCTGGACGAGACCCGGGCCGGCCGGCCGGGCTTCGTGAATCCGAGTTTCGAGACCATCGCGGGCTACGGGAAACACGGTGCGATCATCCACTATCGCGTGACTGCCGACAGCAATGCCGCCCTCGCCCCGGGCGGCGTCCTGCTCCTCGATTCCGGGGGACAGTACCGAAACGGCACTACCGACATCACGCGCACCGTCCCCATCGGAACGGTCGGTCCTGACATTCGGGCGGACTTCACCCTCGTCCTCAAGGCTCACATCGCCCTGGCCATGACCGTGTTTCCCGCAGGCACGAGCGGTCACCAGCTCGATGCCATCCCGCGTCGGCCGATGTGGCAGCACGGCGTGAACTACGGCCACGGGACCGGACATGGCGTGGGATTCTTTCTCAACGTGCACGAGGGTCCTCAGCGCATCAGCGCGATGCCGAACAACGTCGCGCTCGAGCCCGGGATGGTAGTCTCGAACGAGCCCGGCCTCTACCGTGAGGGGCGCTACGGAATCCGCATCGAGAACCTGGTCGTAGTCGGCGAGGATCGGAGCACGGATTTCGGCCACTTCTTGAAATTTGAGACGCTCTCCCTATCCCCGATCGAGCGTAGGCTCATAGACGCTTCCATGCTAACCGCCGAGGAGCGTGCCTGGGTCGATTCCTATCACGCGATGGTATGGGAACGGGTCGGAGACGAGCTGACAGGACCGGTTCGGGAGTGGCTGCAGGCGAAGACGTTGCCGCTTCCATAGGGCCCGCTACACGTTGTTTCCCAGATAACGCCGAAGAATCGACTCCTTAGTGCGCTTCACCGAATCCGAGATGGAAACCCGGTAGATGTGGGGGTTTATGATGCGCTTGTAAGTTCCGTCGAGAGCCTGAAGGTTGCTACGCGTGAGGGTTTGGATCTCCTGCAGAGCCGGGAGGGTGCGCTCGAGTTTTCCCTCCTTCATGTACGGCACCAGAAGAGGCGTCACGTCGCCGGGACACTTTAGCGTGAAATGCCGATAATCCACGAAGGGATGGTGGAACGTGTGACTCTTTGAGCCGTCGATCTGCTCGTCATCGAAGGCGACGAGGTCGGCAATTGGTGAGCCGACCTCGTCGTGAAAACGGTAGACCTGCTTTATCCCGGGATTCGTGGACTTTTCGGGGTTGTCCGAGAACTTCATGGTGGGCTGAAAACCGCCATCCTCCTCGCGAGCTGCCAGCTTGTAGACTCCTGAAAACGACGACTCGGAGCCGCCGGTGACCATGTGTGTCCCCACACCCCACAGGTCGATGGGCGCTCCGTCTGTGACGAGCTGGTGGATGATCTGTTCGTTTAGCTCGTTGGATGCCGCGATCTTCGCCTCGGTGAGCCCCGCGCGGTCGAGGGCACGACGGACCTGCATGCTCAAGTACTGTATGTCGCCGGAGTCGAGCCGCACGGCAAAGGGATGACCGTCGGCCATGAGCCGTTTCCCGACGGCAATCGCGTTTTGAATGCCCGAGTTCAAGGTGTCATAGGTATCTATGAGCACGGTCGTCTTATCGGGATAGAGGGCGGCGAATTTCTCGAAGGCCTCGTCCTCCCTCTCGAATGCCATCACCCAGGAGTGGGCCATGGTACCGCTTACCGGGATGTGGTAGCGCCGGCCTGCCAGCGTATTCGAAGTTGCCCCCGCCCCGCCGATGTAGGCCGCTCGGCTTGCCGACAGCGCGCCGTCCACGCCCTGCGCCCGTCGCAGGCCGAACTCAAGCACTTTGCCGCCGCGGGCGGCGAGGTAAATACGGGCGGTCTTGGTCGCGATCAGCGTCTGAAAGTTTACGAGGTTCAGCACCAGGCTCTCGATCAGCTGGCACTCCATAAGCGTTCCGTGGATCCGGATGAGTGGCTCCTGCGGAAAAACAACTGTCCCTTCCGGCACGGCGTAGATGTCGCCCTGGAACCGGAACTCCCGCAAATACTCGAGAAAGTCGTCGTCGAAGAGTCCGAGAGAATCGAGGTACTCGATGTCTTCATCCGAGAAATGCAGATCCTCGAGCACATCGAGCACAGCCTCGAGACCGGCGAAGACCGAGAATCCGCCCTGAAACGGCTGCTTACGAAAAAACATGTCGAAAACGACGCGCGGGTTGAGGTTATAGTGATGGTAACCCTGCATCATCGTCAGCTCATAGAGATCGGTCAAAAGGCCGGAGGTGATTCTCATGATGTCAGGTCCCCCGATTCAACGATTGCGGCGCCGCGCTGCTCCATATCGCGGCGGGCTTCATCCACGCTCCCCGCGGGGATGTCGACCCCACGAGTCGCATCCCATACCACCGCAGTCTCAAGCCCGATTGCCCGGGCATCCACAGCGGTAAAATAGACGCAGACGTCGGCTGCAAGACCGCAGACGACCACCCGATCGAAACCCAGCCCCTCGAGGTAGGATCGCATGCCCGTTTCGGTGTTTTTATCGTTTTCGTAGAAGGCAGAGTAGGAATCGAGCCCCTTCTTCGTGCCCTTATGTAGCACCAGATTTATCGGCCGTAAATCCAAGTCGGGATGAAACGCAGCACCTGCCGTCCCCTGCACACAGTGCTCGGGCCAGAGGATCTGCTCGATGCCGTTCACCCGAACCGTGTCCTGAACTTCCTTTTCCGGATGGGAGGAGGCAAAGGAGACATGACCCTGCGGATGCCAGTCCCTCGTTGCAACAACGAGCGGAAAGCGGGCGGCGATACCGTTAATGACCGGTATGACAGAGTCACCCTCCTCCACGGCGAGGTTGCCACCGGGGCAGAAGTCGTTCTGTACGTCTATGACGAGAAGCGCCGTTGTCGGTGTGATTGCGAAATCGTTCATAATTGCCCTCATGTAAGTGTAATGCGAATGCACCGCGTCGGCCAAGGAGCCCTCGACGCCCGTGGCGGAATCCGGTATTCTCAAAAATCGAGTCAAAATTCACCCAATCACCTCGCCACACGGCGAAGAAAGGAACTGTACCAATGGCATACCAGAAAACACTCTGCATACTGAAGCCCGGCGTGCTGCAGCGGCGAATCGTCGGTGAGCTTATTTCCCGGATCGAGAGAAAAGGACTGAAAATTCACGCAATGAAGTTGATGCAGATCCCCCGCTCGGTGTGCGAGGAGCATTACGCCGAGCACAAGGATAAGCCCTTCTACGAGTCACTCGTAGGCTACATGACCTCTGCACCGGTGATCGCGATGGTTGTCGGGGGCGAAGAGGCCATCCCCTTCCTTCGCACGGTTGCGGGCAAGACCAAACCCGCCGAGGCCGCCCCCGGCACGATCCGCGGCGACTTTGCCCTCATCACCCAGAACAACATCATTCATGCCGCGGACTCGCCCGAGAGCGCCGCACGTGAGATCGCGCTCTTCTTCGACGAGGCGGAGATACTCGACTACGACGACCCGAATGCAGACTGGATCTCCTGACGACACCCCGCGCTGGGATCTGGCCACGGTATATGAGGGCGTCGACGATGATGCCTTCCTGCGGGATCGCAGGCGGTTCGAGGAGCTGGTTGCGAGCTTCGGGCGCCTCGTGGCCGACGACCAGGCGCGCCGGTCGGAGGCAGGGGAGTGGCTTGCCCGGGTTCTCGAGAACCTCAACACGCTTCTCGACACCCACGAGAACCTCGAGGCCTTTGTCTACGCCTCCTACTCGACTGATACCACCAATGCATTCCTCGTTCGCGAGCTCGACACGCTCCAGGAGATCGTGCAGCCGGCGCAGTCCGCTCGCGCGGTGTTTCGCACACATCTCGCGAATCTCGGCACTGCGCTTCTCGAGCTCACAGAAAATGATGCGCGCATAGCGCCGTATCGCTTCTTCTTAGAGGAAGAGCGCTACCTCGCCGACCACCAGATGTTGCCGGCCGAGGAGGACCTCGCGGCGGAGCTCTCTCGCCCCGGGGGAGACGCGTGGAGCCGCCTGCAGCAGACCGTCTCGTCCACCATCTCGGTCGACTGGGAAGATGGCCGGCAAAAAACCATGGTGGAGCTCCGGGGCCTTGCGCACGACCCGG
>JAAAOR010000115.1 GCA_009908735.1 Spirochaetota bacterium
GTTTCCCGATCCATCGGTCAAACTGAGCTTCGCCCTCCCCGCTCGCCCAACGTCTCAGCCCGGTGGCGGTGCAGTTTACGACTCACTTGCAATCCGGCTAACAAGCGCTGTCATGGCAAGATCCCGCACGATCAGTTTTGTCTGCCAGTCCTGCGGCGAGGTCCATCGCAAGTGGGCGGGCCAGTGTGCGGGCTGCGGGGCGTGGAACACGCTCGTGGAAGAAACCCGAGCGCCTGCTGACGCCGGATCCAAGGGCTCGGCCCGCGGCGGTGCGGCCGGCGGCCGGGACCGTGACCGCCGCGTCCGCGTCGAGTCGGTCGCCACGGCCTCGACGGATGAGGCCCCGCGCATTAAAACCGGGATCGCCGAGCTCGACCGCGTGCTCGGCGGCGGCGTGGTCCCGGGGACATCGGTACTGCTCGGCGGCGAGCCAGGCATCGGAAAATCGACCCTGATGCTGCAGACCGCCGCGGCCCTCGCCTCCCACCGCGTGCTCTACGTCTCCGGCGAGGAATCCGCGCGGCAAATTCGCCTGCGCGCAAAGCGTCTTGGTGCAACCGCCGACATTGACCTCCTCTGCGACGGCGATACCGCCTCTATCACCCGCGCCCTCGATGAGCGCACACCGGAGCTCATCGTCGTGGACTCAGTGCAATCGCTTCACTCGGCGGAGGCCGGCCCCTATCCGGGCACTGTGAATCAGATCAAGTACTCGACCTACGAAATTCTCGACTGGGTTCGCGCCCACGATGCGGCGGTCTTTTTCGTTGCCCACGTCACCAAAGAAGGCTCCATTGCCGGCCCGAAGGTCATAGAGCACATGGTTGACTCCGTTCTCTATTTCGAGCATGCGGAAGAGCAGCTTCGGATACTGCGCGCCGGCAAAAACCGTTTCGGCTCGACCGATGAGATCGGGCTTTTCGCCATGGAGGGACAGGGACTGCGCGAGGTCACCGATCCGGCCTCGGTCTTCCTCGTCCAGCGTGAGGGCGCGCTGCCCGCAGGAGTGGTCGTCGCCCCCGTGTACGAGGGAAGCCGCATCCTGCTCGTCGAGATACAGGCGCTAACCGTCCCCGCCAAGGGCGGCGTCTCCCGGACCTTTTCGGACCGCATCGACTCACGCCGCATCTCGCGTGTCGCCGCCGTCCTCGAAAAGCACCTCGGCGTCAGTTTCTCCGACCAGGACATTTACGTGAACGTTGCCGGTGGGATCAGAATCGGTGAGGTCGGCGTCGAGCTGCCCCTCGCCCTCGCTCTCTACTCCGCGCGGACCGGGATGTCGGTGCCAACCGCGACCACGGTCACCGGCGAGATAAGCCTTGCCGGCGAGATTCGTCCCGTCGCGCACCTGCGGCGCCGGCTGCGCACCGCCCGCGAGATGGGCTACGAGCGGCTCGTGGGGCCGCGGCGGGTCAGAGAGGGAGAGGCGCCCGAAGAGGGGTGGGTACGCGTGGACACGGTGAGTGAGTGCATCAAGGCGGTCTTCGGCAAAGGCGGCGTCTTCGGCAAAGGTGGCGGCGAGAGGTAACCGCCGACGGGGTTCGCGCCGCTCTGCCTTGGGCCGTCTTACCTTGGGCCGCCCTACCTCAACCCACCCTCAGACGCTGCCGGGGAACAGAAACGGAAAGGCGACGAAGGTTCCGACGGCACTCCCAAGACTCGATAGAAAGAACACCAGGAGCACGTGTGTCACGCGGTTTCTGAAGAAGCCCCGCACCGAGAGAATATCATTCTGAAGGTTTTCGAAATCCAATACACGGGGTTTTCGTACCACCGCTTCAAGCAGACCGGTGACGATGCCGACCCCGATCGTCGGATTCATTGACGTGATTGGAGCGGCTAGAAAGGAGGCGATGATCGTCACCGGGTGTGCCAGCGCAGCAAGCGCACCAATCGCCGAAAGCGTGCCGTTCACCAGAACCCAGCGCGTGAAGAGCTCCACGCCACCCTGCCAGCCCGACTGCACGAAGCCCCACCCGATGAGCCCCAGCACAACGGCCGGGATCACATAGGGAAGAGCCCGCGTTATTGCCTTTTTCGGCGGGATCGTCTCGAGCTCATCGAGAGAAACCGCCGATTCCTCGCCCCGTCCGAGGCGATGGAGATGCTCTACGATGCCGTTTACGTGTCCCGCGCCGACGACGGCCACGATCCTCGTCTCCGCCTGCTCGAAAATGCGCGTTGCCAGGTACTGATCTCGCTCGTCGATGAGCACAGCCTTAGCCGAGGGCAAAAAGTCAGCGAGTTCCTCCATCATCCCCTGCAAAGCGCTCTTTTGCTTGAGCTCCTCTATTTCTTGTCGGGATAACTCCTCGCGGGTGAAAAGCGAGCTCAGCAGGGCCGCCAGCATCTTGTTCTTACCCCACAAGCCGGTGTTTGCCCAGGCGCGCCGCAGGGTGATTTGAATGTCGCGGTCACAGAGGGCCACGGGGATTTCCCGCTCCTCGGCGGCACGAACGGCCTCGCGCATCTCCTGGCCGGGTTTGACGCCGAGCTCCTCGCCGATACGGCGCTGGAAGGACTGAAGCACCAGATTCCCGAGCAGGAGAAAGCCCTTGCGCTCCTTGATCACCCGATAGATGTTGAGGTTCGACCAATCCTGCCCCTCGGTCATTGCCTTGAAGCGCGCCTGATCGATTTCGACGCAGACCCGTTCGGGGGCAAGCTCGTCGATGGCCTCGGTTACATCCCTCACGCTCTCCTCGGAAACGTGGGCCGTACCGATGAGGGTTATGTGCTTTCCGGCGACCTCGACGGTCGTCCGGGCTTCGTGTGTCTGCACTATTTCTTCCACTGTCGGTTTACCTCTTCCCCATTGCGGTCAGAAACCGCTTGCGCAGCACCTCTTCGCCGGGGAAGAGGTCTCGCGGTATGCTCCCACCGCCCATGTGCACATGGCCACCGCCGGAGCCGATACCATCGAGCGCCTTCTTTATGATGACATCGGTCGGACGAGAATTGTCCTCGCTACGCACCGAGATGCGATATTCCTCGCGCTCGGGCTCGAGCACCACCACGAAGTGAATTTCGCGAAGACCGAGAAAGAAATCGGCCACGAGGGCCATAACCTCGGGTGTGCACTCTTTTGTCACGGGGACGAAGCAGAAGTCCGTCGCCACGATGCACGCGTTGATGGCCTCGCGAAACACCGAGAGGTCAGCAAGTGACAGCGAGTTCTTCAACAGCCGGCTGCCCGTTTGCCAGTCCCCGGTAAAGAAGAGCGAGGAGAACGCCTCGAGATCGACAGGAGCGACCCCGCGCGTCATGAAGGCGGTGTCCATCATGAGGCCGATAAGCAACCCCGTCGCGACGTTTGGCTCCATCTCCGTCGTAGAGATCTTGTAGTACTCGTAGAGGATAGTCGAGCAGGCGCCCATGTGCGGGCGAATATCGAAATACTTGCAGTCCGGCTCGTTCGGAGGAACGTGATGGTCGACCACGCCGATAACCTCGCCGGGAACCCCACGAATGTTTGTGTTCCCAACGAAGCCGTCGACAATGATGATCTGCGCATCGTCCGACAGCCCTGCATCGCCGCACGCAGTGATAGGAATCTCGAGTATTCGGTTCATCTCGGCAAGCGATTCGCTCTGGATCTCGCCTCCGTAGCAGAGCTTGGACGGGATGTGGTTGGCGGCAAGCAGCCGCGAGAGGGCGTAGGCGGTACCGACCGCATCATGGTCGGGGAAGTCATGTGCCTGAATGACTACTTCGCGCTCGAGGTCAATGTGGGAGATCAGCTCTTGAATGCCTTTCATTGACTATTCATCACCTTCGAGCTTCCGGCTCGCGAGACGCTTCTCTATGATGGCCGGCCCTCCTTGGTCCTCTACCTCGACGAACATCGTCTGTGCCAAACGCGTGCGTCCTGCGAGCTCGTAGAGCGCCCCGAGGTGAAACAGTAGCTGCGCTTTGACCACGGACTGGTCACTGCGCTCGATCTTGCGCAACAGGGAGCTGTCGCCCTGCGGGGTGAGATAGTAGCGTGCCATTTCATAGTACAGCGTGTCACGCGGTATCTGCGCAAGTACCGACTCGATGTAGGCGCGCGAGGCGTCAACTCGTCCGGCCTCCCGGTGCGCAAGCGCGGTCAGAAGCGGATAATTGTACGCCTCCGGCTCCCGCTCAAAGGCTTTGCGAAACATCTCTGCGGCGGTGTCCCAATCTTCTTCTATGAACGCGTACATGCCGTAGGGGGCATACCCGGGATGGTAGTCAGGACGCAACTCCAGCGCCCGCTTGTAATCCTGGTATGCCGCCTCCTGGTCTCCGAGACTGTCATGCACGCGACCACGCTCCACGTAGGCCATGAACATCCGGGGCATCATTTCAATCGCCTTCGTGAAGTCTTCCTTCGCCCCCTGCAACCTTCCAAGCTCCACCCGTACGCGACCCCGATCGAAGTAATTCCAGGGATATTCGGGCTCGAGCTCAACAGCTCGGCTCAGGTCTTGCGCAGCGCCTTCGAGCTCGTACTCCGCGATCCTCGCGCGACTCCGATCCACGTATGCGAAGGGATACGCGGGCTCCTGCTCGATGGCGCGCGTGAGCGTCTCCTCAGCCTGAGCAGCCTGGTCGGTGCGCAGGTACACGTTACCAAGGCCGATCAAAGCGACGAAGTTCCGTTCGTCGGCCTCGAGCCCGCGCTCGAAGGCCTCACGCGCTTGACTGTAGCTTTCCTGCTCGAGATAGAGCTCTCCGAGGGCGGCATGGGCACGTGCATGTTCCGCGTGCTGCGACACAACTTGCTGCAGAAGAGATTCCTTGCGATCGGGTTCTCCCTGCGCGCCGGCTATAAGCGCCTTCTCGTAAAGAGCATCGGCATGGCCAGGGTGCTCGGCGAGGATCTCGTCAAGGACGCGCTCGCCGTCGTCAAGCCGTCCAGCCGAGATCATGAGGTTTGCGAGCAGGAGCATGGTTTCCGGCCGATTCGGATCCCGGAGCCGCGCCTCCTCGTAGGCGGCAATGGCTGTCTGGGGATCTCCGGCGGAAACCGCGAGACTGATGCTCTCGTAGGCCTCGAGCTCGGGCTCGGTCTCCTCGGCGGGAGGCCCTTCTTCCGGAGCGCGCTGCGGCCCCGTTGCGCAGGCCGCCGTGAGAGCCAGAAAAATTGTAATGGTGGGTATCCATCGATAGCGTCGTTTCGTTAGCACGTCCGCCCATAATAGCGATAGGGTCTCGAGTTTGACAAGAAAGAACTGGTGCGAAAAATGTTGAAAAGTTGCAATCAGCGGCGCAAAGGAGGGCGTAAGATGGGGTGGAGGGATCCACCATGCACACGACGCGTACGCTTGTTGAATTGCCGGAGTTCTGCCCCAACCCCGCCTGCCGATTCCATGACCGTGCCCAGGCCGCCTCAGAGCGCTGGTACACCCGCTTCGGCCGCTTCCCCACAGCAAGCCGTGGGTTCATCCAGCGGTT
>JAAAOR010000136.1 GCA_009908735.1 Spirochaetota bacterium
GCGCTGGGATTCACGATTCAGACGCTCTACGGCGTGCTCGAGAATTATTTCCTGCGTATCTCGAAGTACTTCGAGAACAACCTGCCCGGCGACCGGTGGCACATGGGACTCGTCGAGAAGATGCGCCTCGATATCCCCAACGTACGGCCGGCCTTCCTCGAAACCGACGAGCAACTCCGCGAAGTCAGGCAGATCTTCAGGTTTCGGAGCATCGCGGATGCCCTTTGACCCCGAGCGATACGCGGCCGGACTCCGCCGCGAGAATGAGCGCGAGGCGGCGGCCATCCGCGAGTCGGTCCGGCGCGCCCGGGCCGAGACGCACAGACTGGCCGCCGAGATCGGCGCCGCCGACGCCGGGGTCCGCGTTGTTTACCTCTTCGGTTCACTGGCCTCCGGCGAGCCGCGCCACCTGAACTTCGACATCGACCTATCGCTCGACGGCGGTGACGTGTATGCCGCAGAGGAGATCACCGAGTCCTCTCCATTCGAGGTGGACGTCGTCTCGCTTGCGCGTCTCCCGGAGGAAACGCGCACGCGGATCAGGGAGTCGGGCGAAGCGCTCTTCACGCGCGGTGGGAGGAGTCGCGCTCATGGCCAGAAGACAGGACGAGTTTGACAGCTGGTTCGGGCACAGTGTTGTGACGGATGATCTCGGAACCCCGATCTTCGTCGCCCACGCCACCGACGATCCGACCTTTGTTCCCGCACTGCGCTACGGCATGGGGCCCCACTTCTCGGATGAGGAGACGGCGACAAACCGGCTCATACAGCGAGCCGAAGACGGGGACGAAGTCGACGAAGGTTCGCTGTACTGGGCCTATCTCCGAATCGAGCGGCCGCTGCGAATGCGCGACGTGCACTTCGATGAGCTCTGTACCTTCATCGAAGGGGTGCTCGACACCGGCGTAATTAGCGAATCTGAGGTGCGGGCGTGCTGCGGAAGCCGCGAGAGCTGGTACAAGGTGTCATCGCAGCAGAATGCGGACCTCATAACGCAGGTTGTGGGATTGCTTCGCGACGGGGGCTTCGATGGCATTGCATACGAGAATCACATCGAGGGCGGCGGTTCGTTGACCTGGATACCCTTCACCCTGGAGCAGATTCTGGAAGCTCCGGAAAGCCCACCTGCTTCAGATAGTTCCATACCGCGTCGTACCATTCCGTCTCTCGGGTAGGATCGTCGGCGTCGCCGGGAGGGACGGCGATCACCATCCCCTGCCGGGCGCGTGTGAGAAGAACCCGATACGCATTCTTCAGATAGCGTTTTCGGTCTTCCTTCTTCACGTTGATCCAGCGGTTGCCGCGAAACTCACGGTGCACCCAGTCGTCGCCCGAGGGAAAGAAGTCCGCATCCCATGCCACGCAGGCCCAGTCGAGTTCGAGGCCCTGGATCTGGAACTCCGTGGCCACGTCCTCGCAGTAGTACGAGGAACGCACATCGTCTTTTCCCGAGAGAAACCAGTGGACAGGGTCGACGGTCGTTCGCACGTCGATGGCGAGGGGCTTTAACCGCTCTGCGTGCGATGAGGCGATGATGCCATAGCGCTCCGACCCCCGGGCCTGCGCTTTCAGCCATCTCCGAGCTCCGGCAAGATCGCGAGTGATCACGATCGGGTAGTCGTCGCGGATGCGTTCGAGTGTTCCTCGCGCTGCCTCGATCTCCATGTCGAGCACCTGGCGAACGAGCTCTGATACCCGTTCCGCCCGAAACGATCGCATTGAGACGCCGAGGTGCAGATCGCGGTTGAAGGTCGCTTGCCCGTTGTGCGACATGCGTGCCAGCTCGGACGAGGCCTGGTACTCACTCTCGATCAGTCGGTCAGAAACGTGGGCGTGCCAGTGCGGGAAACGTCGTTCCATTGCCCGAAGCCACTCGCCGATTCCGGCCTCCCCGGTGTTGATCTCCTGGCCCCCGCCCACGAGACAGACGATGACGCCCCAATCTCTGTGTCGATCAATACATGAGATCAGGAACTCGGGTTCGGACATCTCGAAGCCGGGTCGATTCCGCTTCTGCTGCATGAACCGCGTTGTCTGCTCGCGGTTCCAGGCACGCTGAGCCTCATCGAACAGGGCTACGTGATCGGCGGGCGGGCGGGGATCCTCGAGGTAGGCGTCGCGGTACTGATGCACGTTCTGAATGAAGGCTTTGACCTGGCTTTGGGCCACGCCCTTTCGGAGTGTGCGGCCCTGTTCGCGCGCTCGCCGAACCCGGTCCCGGGAAAGTGCTTCCCGCAGCACCTTCACGAGCGGGCCGTTGCCCGACAGGAATACGCTGTACAGCTGACTCTCGGCGTTCAGATGGAGTGTGGCGATGTTGAGGCCGATAAGTGTCTTTCCGGCGCCCGGAACACCGCTTACGAGGCAGAGCGCCTTCTCTCCACGTGCGCGAGCGCCCGTAATGATCTGGGAAATTGCATCCGTCGTTTCATGCAGATTCTTCGCACCGGCGTCGCTCCGAGATATCTCTGCGACCGAGTGGCCGTGATACAGAGCGATGGCCGCCTCGATGATGGTCGGGGTCGGAAGGTAGCGCCCGCGCTGCCACGTGGTAGTATTGATCGGCGATTGTCGGTTCCTGGCGCCAGAAAGAATCGCCTGGAGCACGCGAGGGAGCTCAGCGGGAGAGGTTGGGACGGGCTCGAAGACTCCGTCGTGGCTCTGCCGCAGTTCTTGCCCGCGCGCGAAGGCGGTCTCGGCCGCCGTGAGTACAAGTACAGGCGCGATTGGTGGCATGTGGCTCGGTTCGTGAAAGTTTTTCAGATCCAGAGCGTAGTCCCACACCTGGTCGTGAGCCTGCGATGTCACAGTGCGTTCGCCCACCTTGAACTCGATCACCGCGATGACCGTGGAGAAGAGCAGCACGACATCGATCCTGCTACCCATTCGCGGAATGGGGTACTCGAAGATGATGTGGCTGGTCTGATCTGGTGATGCCGTCTTCGGCAGGTTCCCGAGCGCGTGTTTCAGGATGCCAATCTCGTGGCGCCATGCATCGATCTGGGTCTGCTCCACGCTACCGTGACCGGCGGCACTGAGCTTTCCGATGATGGCATCGTGATCATGGTGCAGGAAACCTTCCACTGTATCCGAGTACCAGGAAGCGCCCATCCGTGTTCCAGGATAGCGGAGGGAACGCTCCGTGACCAGGTGTTATGGCGGACGCCTGACTGAGCGCCACCGAGGAACTATAGCGGAGCTGTCCCTCTGCCGTTACGATTGACATTGTATAGACAGACGATTAGCTTTGCGACAGATGGATTTCGTTTGGGATGAGAAAAAGAACGAGTGGTTGAAAGCCGAACGATTCGTGTCTTTTGAAGAAATCTCCAAGCACATTTTGGAAGGAGACTATACCGACATAGTCAAGCACCCGAGTCGGGCCAAGCAGCGCTACTTCGTTCTGCATATTCGCGAATACACCTGGCTTGTTCCGTTCCTCATTGACGAACAGCGTCGGATCGTGTTGAAAACGGCGTTTCCAAGCCGCAAGTACCACAAGAAATACGGAGATACGTGATGAGCAAATATGACCTCACTACGGAAGAACAGAAAATCGAAGAGCATGCAGACGAGCTCGTTTCGGTCAGCGGCGAAGAGCGTGCGGAAGTCGAGTCCATCATAGAGCATGCTCGAAAGAATCGGCCGGTGAACCTGCGGATGTCTGAATTCGATCTGGAATTGATCAAGAAGCGGGCACAGGCAGAAGGACTGCCCTACCAAACCCTGATCAACCGGATCGTGCACAAGTACGTAACGGATCAAATGCTTGATCGAGAAGAGGTCCGCAAAGTCATCGCTGAAGCCCGCGACATGAAGGCTATATAGCACGGCACCCCGCCCGGCCAAACCCGCGAACCGCGCCCGCGCGGGTGCCTTGATCCGGGTGCCGCGGCGCGGCCCGTGCTCCCCGGGTAGGGGCGTGGTTCCAGGCCTGCAACCGGGTGGTCTGACAGTCTTCGGAGTTGACTAAGTCAAAACTTAGTCTTAGAATGGAAATATGAAGACCGTTACGACCCACCAGGCGAAAACGCACCTTTCTCAGCTCATTCGCGAAGTGCAGGCGGGGGAGACGGTCACAATTCTCAGCGGCAAGACGCGCGTGGCGCGACTTACGGGGCTTGAAGAATCCGGGCGACAGCGTCCGCGGGTTGGTACTGTCACCTCAGAGCCGGTCGGCTACACGGCGGATGCCTTCGAGCCGTTGAGCGATGACGAGCTTCGAGTCTGGGGGCTATGAAGGCGCTGCTTGACACCTGCACGTTCATCTGGCTCTGTGCCGAGCCGGATCGGTTGTCTGACGCCGCGGCGCGTATTCTCGATGATACCGAGACGACACTCCTTGTGAGCGATGTTTGCGCCATGGAGATAGCGTTGAAATGGACGGCAGGCAAGCTGACCCTTCCAGATAGCCCTCGTACGTGGGTCGAGTCTCAGGCGCAGAAGTGGTCCGTCGAGCACGTACCCCTCAGCCGGGAGCACATCTATCGGGCCACCGAGCTTGCCGACCACCACAGAGACCCCTTCGATCGGCTGCTGGTAGCTACTGCGTTGACTGTCGCTGCGACGATCATCACTCCCGACACCGCGATTCACTCGTACCCCGTTTCCTGGCGGTGGTAGGAGCAGGTCAATGGTGGCGTCCCAACCGGAGCCTACTCCTTCGTCGAAGGAGTGCTCGAGACCGGTGAGCTGGAAACCTCTCACACTCGAGCAGATTCTGGAAGCTCCGGAAAGCCCACCTGCTGCAGATAGTCCCCCACCGCGCCGTACCATTCCTTCTTCCCGTTGATACATCGATTGCCGCGAAACTCGCGGTGTACCCGGTGGTCGACCGTCGTGCGAACGTCGATTGCGAGGGGCTTCCGCCGTTCAGCGTGCTCGGTCAGTACAAACACCGGCGCAACGGGTGGCCCGTGACCAGTTCGCAGGATGCCGTATTCGTCAGTCCACGCCCGTCTGAACAGATCATGTCCGTGGGCGACAAATTGGGTCATATTTTGAAGCCCGCACACAGCCCCTCCCTCCGATTAAGAAATATAGCTTTATGAGCTTTGCAACGTAATTTGGCATTTTTTGCTATGGAATCGCCAAAAGACTCCAGATAGTCTATTAACAGAAAATAGCTCAGAAGTTTTATGCAAAAACGGGGGTACAGACAATGCAACAACGGTATGTAATGAGGGCACTGGGCCTTCTGTTCCTGGTAGTGATCCTGCAGCCCCTGGCTGCGCAGGATAGTCAGGAATCGCTTCTCGAGGTATTCGTCGTACCAGGGATATCGATGTACGCGGATTCGGTCGGCTTTGGCGCCACCGCCGGTGCTGCGAGCGACCTCGAAAGCCTATTCGCCCTTGAGGGACCTTTCGCACAGACAATGCTCGG
>JAAAOR010000037.1 GCA_009908735.1 Spirochaetota bacterium
GGCCCGGTTGCCGCCCCGGCCCCGGTTGCCGGAGAGACGCTACGGGCGCCGAGGGCCATAAGCAGGGCGTCACGTCGTGCGCGATAGGCCGCGCGCAGCCCCTCGATATGCCGCTCGAGCCTCCCGTTGGCGACTGCGGCGTGCAGCAGCGCGGAGGAAAAGGGGGCGAGACCCCCACCGCTGTCGAGGAAGCCCGACCCAACGATCCGCCGCAGGATCTCCCCGTCGGCGCTAATCCACCCCATTCGTAGCCCCGGAGCGAGAATCTTCGAGAATGAACCGAGCGCACACACCCGGCCGGTATCGATGAATCGGCTGAAAGGCTCCGGAGCGGTCCCCTCGTAGGTCAAAAGCTGGTAGACCTCATCGGCGAGCACAAGAAAGCCGTGTTCCTCGGCCAGCTCTACGAGCCGTGTGCGCCTGGCCTCGCTCATCGTCACCCCGGTGGGATTCTGATGCACGGGGATCGTGTAGAGAAAGGCCGGCGTTTCCTCGCCGAGCGCTTCGGTGAGGGCGTCGACGTCGAGACCCTCGGCGTCGGTGGGTATGCTTCGCGCGCGCAGGCCATGGTCGGCAAATACCCGTAGCGAAAGGAAGTAGGTCGGCTCCTCGACGAACACCACATCGCCGGGACGCGTGAAGAGTGAGCTCAGTAGATCGAGCGCCTGGGATACGCCGCCCGATATGAAAAGATTCGACGGCGCGAGGGATGGCCCGGTCGTGCGCTGGAGAAATCCTGCGAGGGCGTCGCGGAACTCTCCCGCGCCCTGCTCGTAGCCGTACTGAAGCATGCGGGGGTCTCCGCGCTCGAATGCCGCGTGGGCGGAGGCTCCGACGAGATTAACAGGCAGCAACGAAAGGCCGGGGTGGCCGATACCGAGGTCGATCACATCCTCGGTTACGGTCGTCTGGGTGGTTTCACTCTGGCGGGCGGTGTCCATCTCCCCTCAGTGTAGCTTCTGAACCGGTCTCGTTCAACGATTCGGCGCCTGCGCACGCCGGCCACCAGCCGCAGCGGCGCGGACCGCCCGGCGGTTGTGATCCGCGTGAGAAGGGCGTTAGACTGTCAGCATCGATAAGGAGATGCATATGTCGGGCAAACGAGTGGTGGTAACCGGAAGTGCAGGCAAGGCGGGCAAGGCTACGACTGAGGACCTCCGCGCGCATGGATATGATGTCCTCGAGGTGGACATCGCCGCGGCGCTCGATCCCGGAGATCACTCGCTGCGCCGGGCCGATCTGACCGACCTCGGGCAGGTGATGGAAGTGTTGCATGGCGCCAATGCGGTGGTGCATCTTGCCGCAATTCCGGCACCGATGATGGTGACTGATGCCGAGACGTTCCGCATCAACACCACAAGTACCTACAACGTGTTCTCCGCTGCGGCCACGCTGGGCCTCACCCGCGTCGTCTGGGCCTCGAGTGAGACTGCCCTGGGCCTGCCCTTCGACCGTCCACCCGATTACGCACCGGTCGACGAAGACCATACCTATCCCGAGTCGAGCTACTCTCTATCCAAAGTCGTCGGCGAGGAGATGGCACGGCAATTCAACCGATGGACCGGCATTCCCTACGTGGGCTTGCGCTTCTCGAATATCATGTTGCCGTACGACTACGAGCGCTTTCCCTCCTTCTGGGGCGACCTCACCTTGCGCAAGTTTAATCTCTGGGGTTACGTGGATGCGCGGGACGTAGCGCAAAGCTGCCGGCGCGCCCTCGAGGCCGACATAGACGGGGCGAGGCATTATGTGATAGCCGCCGCCGATACCGTCATGGATCGTCCCAGTGCCGAGCTCATGGCCGAGTATTTCCCGGAAGTATCGATTACGCGTGAGCTCGGTGAGTTCGAGACGCTGCTCTCCATCGACCGGGCCCGCGCGGAGATCGGCTACAAGCCGAAGTATTCGTGGCGGGACATGAACGTGGGGTGACGGGCTGGTTGAGCTGTATCTTGCCCTGCGCGACCGCACACGAAAAAGGCCCGACCCGGCATTGCCGGTCGGGCCTTTCGCTTCTGTAGAGCTCGGTAGGTTGGCTTAGATGGACATCCCGTCGGGCAGCGCGGCGTTGATGGCGTCGATGTTAGCATCGACGAACTCGGCAGCTGCCTCTTCGGGGTCGGCGCCGTCTGAGATGCTGTCCATCACGGGGCCATAGCTCATGGACTGCCAGTCGGTTTCCTTGAGGAAACGGTAGACCTCCGGCTTGTCTTCCTCGAGGCCCAGGCGTCCGATATTATGGATCTGTTCCGTCTCACCGTAGACCTGCTGCGATTCTTCCAGGATGCGCAGGTCCCAGCGGGAGAACTTCCAGTGGGGACGCCAGCCGGTGACGACGATGGGCTCCTCGCTTTGGACAGCGTTATCGAGCGCCGCGGTCATTGTGGCGCTGCTTCCTTCGCGGAGTGTTAGTTCGCTCAGGCCGAGAACATCGTTCGCAATGGCCTCCTCGGTCTGTTGCATCATGCCGGCGCCGGGGTCGATACCGATGATTTGGCCGTCGTATTTTTCGGCATTTGCCACTACATCGGAGATCGACTGTTCCTCCACGTAATCGGGAACCACGAGACCAAGGCCGGCGCCCTCGTAGGTTGTGCCGAGATCCTCCACTTGGTCGGTGAACTCACCGTCGGGGCCGTAGTAGACGGCGTGGGTTGCCGGAAGCCACGCGGTCATGTGCGCGTCGGCATCCCCGCTTGCAACGGACTGCCACATCGCCGCGTTGGCAACGTTGAGCAGCTGCACCTCGTAGCCCATGCGTCTGAAGATTTCCCCGGCGGTGTGTGTCAGTGCTACCGCGCGCGCCCACTCAACAGTGACGAGCTTGACCTCACCTTTGTCTTCGGTCTGAGTTTCGGCCTCTTGAGAAGCGGTCTCATCAGATCCGCTGCTCTGCCCACACCCAACGAGCAGTACCGTCGACGCGAGTGCAACTACGATCAGTGCAAGGGTAATTCGTTTGAGTACTTTCATGTATCTGCCTCCTTGGCAGTTTCTCTTGTATTGTGTATAAATGTACCGAATCGGCGGCATAAGGTCAAGCCAGTTATATAGTATTCAACCTTTGGCGTGGCTGCATTCCTCTCTGCCGGCCGATGTGCTTCGGCATTAAACTATAAGAGTAGCCATAAAGTTCCTCTGTGAAACAATTAAAAATCAGCATATGGGCACTATGGGCCTCTTACCAATTATCTACGACTAACAAGGCTCGACTTCCGGGTTAATGTTGTCTACAGATCTATAGTGTACCAAGATTTTGTATGCGTTTTACTCTGGCGTGATTGTCGCAATGGCCCCGGGCGTGGCACACTTCTGCGGCCGGAGTCTACTATCACATGAATCCGATCATTCTCCTCGCGCTCGCGTATTTCTCGGCTATGCTTCTCATCGCGCAGTATCTCGCACCCCGCGATTACTCTCCGCGGCGACACACGATCAGTCAGCTCGCCTCGCAAGGATACGAGCGAAAGCGGCTCATGCAGGCGGGGTTTCTCATCTATGGGGCGATGTTTTCGGCGGCTCTCGTGGAGATCATGCTGCAGTCGACGGCACCGTTGTATCGCGATATCCCGCATCTTGTGTACGGCCTTGCGCTGCTGCCGACCGGCATATACTGCTCGATGCCGTTTCTGAGAGGATTGCGCTTTTCCAGGCGGGAGGCGCGCCTGCATGGCGTATTGGCGAAGATCTCCGGCGGGGCCTTCGGCCTCGGCATTGCGGTGCACGCGGTGGTCAACCAGACGCCCGATGGGCGAATTTTCCACGCCGCCTCGTTTGCCGTTTATATGACGGCGGCAGTTTGGTTCGGCCGCACGCGGAGAAACATGGGTGCCGTACAGCGGTTCATGTATGCGTTCGGGAGTGTATGGCTGCTCTTTACCTACGGAACCGGGGTGTTTCTGGCGGGGTGATAAGCTACGTCAGGGGCAGCTGGAACCGGACCTCCGACGCTTGCTCCCGACCGGGTACCGCCCAGACCGCCCGCCGCCGGCAAACGCCCTTGCCGCCCGACGTCGGCGGCGTCTCGGGCGCCGGCTCCCGGCGGGGGCGCGACTGCCTATGCGCTATGCCGGCACGTGTTCCTTCTCGTATTCGTAGATGCGCTGAACCTTCGGCTCCGACCGACCGCCGGGAGTATACGCTGATTCCATCCAGGTTCGTGTGAGGGTGCGAGCGAGCTTGTCGCCCATGACCTGCGCCCCCATCGTAATGATGTTCGCATTGTTGCTCTTTGCCGCGCGCTCGGCGGAGTAAGCATTCTCAACGAGGGCGGCGTATGCGCCGGGCACCTTGTTGGCCGCAATGCTTACGCCAATGCCGGTCCCGCACATAAGGATACCGCGCTCATGCTTCCCGGCGGCGACGGCCTCCGCCACCTCGATAGCGACGTTGGCATAGATCGGGTCATCACTGCCGTAGTCGACGTATTCGTAGCCGAGCTCCTCGAGCTCCGCTTTGACGGCATCCATCAGAGTGGAGGCATTGGGGTCGTATCCGAGTGCTATGGGTTTCATGTCGTCTCCTGTGTTTCTCTATCTGTCGCCCTCTCGCGTATCCCTTCACTTCTAAACGGTAGTCATCCTGCTTGCGCCGGTCAAGCAGGCCCAGCGTACGCTTTGCCAAACCTGCAAATCTGTTGCATGTTTTCGTCAAATTATATCACTTAACGGAAAGTTTTTTGTTGACAGCTCGCATGTCCGGGTCAATACTGAGCGCCAGGAGGATGTCTATGGGTTTAGAGGCGATTGTACAGTTTTTTCTTGACCTTGGAGCGTCTGTGCTCTTACCGATCATCATCTTCCTGCTGTCCATCATATTTGGTGCGAAAGTGGGAAGATCATTGCGGTCGGCGATCATGGTTGGTGTCGGTTTCGTGGGTATCGGCCTTGTCATTGGGCTACTCGTGAATAACCTCGGTCCTGCGGCAAAGTCGATGGTCGAGCGCTTCGGAATCGAGCTCAACATCATCGATGTCGGGTGGCCGGCCTCCGCCGCGATTGCCTTCGGGTCACGCATTTCAACGTTCATTATTCCGGGCGCGTTGCTGCTTAACCTTCTGCTTCTGTTCACTCGGGTCACGAAGACGATTAACATCGACATCTGGAACTTCTGGCACTTTGCTTTCGTCGGCGCCATTGTTCAGTACGTGACAGGTAACATTTGGCTCGGGTTGGTTTCGGCGCTGATCTTCGCGGCGGTCATGCTGTTTTTTGCCGACTGGTCGGCTCCGTCCGTACAGCAGCTTCTCAATACTCCGGGTATATCGCTGCCGCATGGCTACTCGACCACGTTCATCCTGCCGGCG
>JAAAOR010000085.1 GCA_009908735.1 Spirochaetota bacterium
TCAACGGTGTCGGCGCTCCGAGGGACGGAGGACCGCCGCCGGTGGGCGCGGTCGAGCGCGACATAAGCGGCCGCCCAATCAACCCGACCTCGCGTCGCTACCCGCGCGACTTCATCCAGACTGGTTTGTCCGCCATCGACGGCATGAACACGCTCATCAGGGGGCAGAAGCTGCCGATCTTCAGCGGGAACGGCCTGTCGCACAACGCGCTGGCCGCCCAGATCGCCCGGCAGGCAAAGATCCGCGGCGGGGAGACGAACTTCGCGGTCGTGTTTGCAGCCATGGGTGTCAAGCACGATGTGGCCCAGTATTTCACCCGCAGCTTCGAGGAGGCGGGGGTTCAGGACTCGGTGGCACTCTTTCTCTCGCTCGCCGACGACCCCTCTATTGAGCGCCTCGTGACCCCACGCACAGCTCTGACCCTCGCCGAGTACCTCGCCTTCGATCGGGGTATGCACGTACTCGTCGTTATGACCGACATGACGAACTACTGCGAGGCGCTTCGCGAAATCTCGACCCAACGCGGGGAGATACCCTCGCGGAAGGGATATCCGGGCTATCTCTACTCCGACCTCGCGGAGATCTACGAGCGATCGGGCATCATCGAGGGAAGCGAGGGATCGATCACCCAGCTGCCTATTCTCACCATGCCCAATGACGACATATCCCATCCGGTGCCGGATCTCACCGGCTATATCACCGAGGGGCAGATCGTATTCGATCGCGAAATGGCGGGACGCGGTATCTACCCGCCCATCGCGGGGCTGCCGTCGCTCTCGCGGCTCATGAAGGACGGTATCGGCGAGGGGCTCACTCGCGCCGACCATCCGCACCTTGCGAGCCAGCTGTTTGCGGCCTACAGTTACGTGAAGGATGTACGGAACCTTGCCTCGGTTATCGGAGAGGAGGAGCTCACCCCGCTCGATTCGCAGTACCTGAAGTTCGGCGATGCCTTCGAGAAGGAGTTTGTCTCTCAGGGGCAGTACGAGGAGCGAACGATCGAGGAGACCCTCGATCTCGGCTGGCAGGCGCTTCGGAATCTCCCGGCCGACGAGCTCCACCGGGTGACGCAGGAAGAGATCGAGACCTATTACGGAGGCTGAGTACGGCGCGAAACGTTGCTCCTACCAAGACGAACCTCATGTCGCTGAAAGAGGAGCTGCAGTTTGCCGAGTTGGGCTACGAGCTTCTCGACCAGAAGCGAAATATTCTCGTTATCGAGCTTCTCGGCCTCGTTGACCAGGCCGAAGAGGCACAGCGCGAGGCCGACGAGGCGCTCGGCCGGGCGCATGACGCGCTGAAGAGTGCGGCGGTCTCCATGGGAAAGCTCAAGACCGGGCGGCTCGCCGCCGCGGTGAACATCGACGCGGACATCGAGCTCAGTCAGCGCAGGGTGATGGGGGTCCGATTGCCCGTCGTTGAGACCTCGTTCACCGAACACGCGCCGTACTACTCGACCTACCGCACGACATTCCGGGTCGATGAGACCGTCGCACGATTCCGCGACGTACTCGAGATCGTCGGCCGACTCGCGGAACTGAAGGTCTCGATCATGCGCCTCGCGCGCGAGGTCAAGAAGACCATCCGCAAGGTCAACGCGCTCGAGAAGATCGCGATCCCCGAGCTCAATGAGACGGTGAAGATCATACAGGAGCGCCTCGAGGAGAACGAGCGCGACACCTTCGTGCTCATGAAAATGGTCAAATCTCGCCTCGAAGCAAAGGAGCAGGCACAATGGCAGGGCCAATCCGACGGCTCCTCGTCCTCGTAGACGGGACGGAGGAGTCCATCACGGCGGCACAGTACGCTATCCTCCTCGCCGGGTCCTCGGGTGCGGAGCTTATCGCCGCGTATGTCATCAACACGCGCGCCTTGAACGAGCTATTGAAAACGCGTATCTTCGTCGAGGCCGAAGAGGAAGAGTACGAGGCGGACCTTCACTCGGATGCCGACCGCTATTTGAAGCATGTGAAGGATCTCGCCGATCAGAAGGGCGTTCCGCTGCGGACCCTGACGGCCAGCGGCAGCGTTCACCAGGAATTGACGAAGATGGTTCGCGAGCACGAGGTCGATTTGCTGGTAATCGGTGAGCTCGCGCACGCGCGCAGCCGCCGCGACGAGTTCTACAACGAGTCCGAACGCGCGATGCGCAGCGTCGGCTGCTCGGTCCTCATCGTCAAGGATCAGGAGAGGGTGTGGGACATGTTCGAGAACGGAGCAGAGGAATAGGACAATGGCGTTGATCGACCAGATACGTGAAGATGTTGTGAAGGTGCCCCTCGAAGGCAGGAACAAACCCGATATCCTGCGCGAGCTCGTACAGGTGCTCGCCGACGCCGGTGACCTCACCGATACCGAATCCGCCTACCGGGCGCTCCTCGAGCGCGAGGGGCGGGGCAGCACGGGGCTCGAGAAGGGCATCGCCGTGCCCCACGCAAAAACGAATGCAGTCGATCGGCTCACCATCGCCATCGGCATCGCCCCGACCGGCGTTGATTTCGATGCGCAGGACGGAAACCCCTCGCAGCTCTTTTTCCTGCTTCTTGCCGCCCCCGATCAGTCGGGGCCGCATATCGAGGCGCTCTCGGAGATCGCCCGCCTCACACGCTCAGACGCGTTCTGCCGCTCGCTTGCCAATGCGGAGAGTCCCGCGGAGGTCGTAGAGCTCATTCAGGAGTAACGAGGTATATAGCAGCGTGTTGGTGAGCGTGTACGCAAGTTCAGGCCGCGAAGAGTGTTGCTGGTAGAACGTGCCGTGCGGGATCGCCCGGCGGCCCCCGGTACGTAAAACTCTCCATCCTCCAAAGATCTATTCGGACTTCACCAACACGCTTCTTGATATTATAGCTCATGGCCTCATGGTTGCGCCATGCGCGCGAGAAGCCGCCGGCCGAGCACCCGATTCGCCACCATGCGGCCGCTGAGTGCCGCTGATATCACTCCGCCCGGCCACAGGGCGTAATGCCCCGCTGCGTGCAGGTTCGGAAATGGAGTCTTTAGCATATTGAAGCCCCGACTCCGGTACACCGGTGAAACCCTGTCGTCGTAGCACCACCCACCGGTGGAGCCCTCGGTATTGCGGGTGTAGCGCTTGAGCGAGAGGGGCGTGCCCTCGTCGAGGTACTCGATGCGCGCCGAAAGCCCCGGGATGAGGCGCTCCGCAGTGGCGATGAGCTCCTGCGCGACCTCATGCTTGAAGCGGGTGTACTCCTCTCGGCGCTCGTCGGAATCGCCGGCGTTGTGCCAGTAATTCTCCCAACGGTAGGAGCTGTAGGTCTGAAGGACGAGCGTCGACTTGCCCTCCGGTGCGGCCCGATCGTTCTCCCCATGGAAGACGTTGAGTGCGACCCACATGCGGCTGTGCACATCACGCGGGGAGCTCTCGTCGGGAAAGATCACGTCGTAGTTAGGAAAGAGAAAGACGTGCTGCGTGCCGACGTACCCGAAGAGCTCCTCCGGTGGCATATCGAGACCGAGGTAGACGCTGAAGATCTCTTCGGTGAGGCCGGCCTCGCGGATCTTCTTCACGAATCGCGGCTTAAAATGACGCTCGTCGAGGATACCGCCCACGAAGCGCTTGTAGTCGCCCGCGTACACGATCTGCTCGGCGGGGATCTTCTCCCCCGTGGCGGTCACCACGGCCCGCGCGCGGCGCGAGCGCTCATCAACATCGATGTGATCAACCATTGTTTTGTAGCGGATCTCCCCGCCGTGTTCCTCGAATGAGCCGGCCAGCTTGTTGAGGAAGGCCTGCATCCCGCCGTTGGGATACCAGTAGTCGTTGACCCAGATATGCCAGAAGCCGGCAAAGAACAGGAAGGGCATGCGCCGGTAGCCGATGTGGGTAAACCAGGTGCGAAGCGAGGGGTCGGCGATGCGTGAGGAGATCCTCTCGCGGTAGCGGAAGGTCAGCCACTTCCTCAGTCGCGGCAGCCACTTTGCCGCAGGGAGAAGGTGGCGAAGGCGGAAATCGTTGATGATCGGGAAGCTCCCTGGTTCGTAGTTTTCCTTGAGGAATTGCGACACGCGCCGCACTTCGTCGAATATCTCGGGTATCGCGGTTTCCCTCGGGAAGGCCTCTGTGAGTGCACTTTCCACGTCGTCGATGGAGTCGAGATAGAAGTCGAAATCTTCGGAGACCATGCGGTAGCGCAGCTGCGTGAAATCGGGCGGGTTATAGAGCTCGAGCTAACGGAGGATGGGAAAGACGATGCCGAGGCTTTCGAAAGATTGATCTCCGGCGTCGAAGTAGAACCCGCGCCTGCGGAACCCGGACATGTTGCCGCCGGGCTGATGGTTTTGCTCGAGGAGCAGGACCCGCTTCCCCGCACGGGCGAGGTAGTTAGCGCATATCAGTCCCGAGAGGCCTGCGCCGACGATCAATACGTCGTAATGGTCGCTCACGTCAACCTCCGTCCCCGACCGGTCCCGACCGTCAGTCCGAGGAGTGCGTTTCCGTCTCTCCCGTTACCGCCTGGCCGTCCACGGTGCGCCTCATTCCCAGCCCGGCGGCGGCACCCCCGACAGCCGACGGCTACCCTCGGTCCCTATGGCGCTTGCGGTGGCTGTTGCTCACTTGGGAGTGGCAGCTCGAGTTTCTCAACGTCAGAACCATCGGGTTGCATGGAATAAATACTGAAATCGCCATCGCGATCCGAAACGAAAATCAGGTGAGATCCGTCAGGCGCCCACCGTGGACTCGCGTCGACGGCGTCATTGTCGGTAAGTCGTGTCACATTGCCGCCGTGGGCATCGGCTATATAGAGCTCAGGGTCGCCGTCGTGCGTGGCCACGAAGACGATTTGCGAGCCGTCGGGCGAATAGGCCGGGTCGACTTTGGCCTGCTGTTGCTGCTGTCCGTTGCCAGGCAAGCAACTTGTGAGCATGAACAAAGCGACAAGGGTTGCTCCTGCCGCGTAGACGGGTGAGAGTTTCAAGAAACTTCCTCCTTGCGGTGCCACATTGTACACGATCCGCGTTTCTTGCGATAGGATGCGCGTTGACTCACCAGAATTCTTACCATTGGGGACCCATGCCTCATCTAAAAATCTTACCCTGAGCGATACTCCTCTCAATCGGGTGGAGAGGAGCGCAGATGGGGCTAACGATGAGGGAAAAGAAGGCGCTAACCAATGAAATCGCTGTGCGATATCGCAGCGAATCGAAGAGCGGGAAGCGGGCGATCCTCGATGAGTTTTGCCAGGCCACCGGCTATCATCGCAAGTATGCAATGCAGCTCCTCAATAGTTGGGGGAAGAAGAAGATCCTGGTTGTAG
>JAAAOR010000003.1 GCA_009908735.1 Spirochaetota bacterium
GCTCCCGCTCATGAAACGGCGGCTCGGCAAAGTGCTTCCCGACCTCGTCCGCGAGCTCGAGGGAGATCTGGATAAAAGTGACGCGCTGGACCGCGGGACGCGAGTGGTGGAGCTCTTCGCCATGCTGCCCGACGTTGATGGGGAGGATCTGCTGCCCGGCGATTCGCTTCTGCGGGAGTTCCTCGGTGGCAGCGTATATACCTACTGACGATCACAAGGAGACGCACAGAGAATGGAGCCCAAATCGGCGGTAGAACGCCTGAAGCAGCTCGACCGTGAGATTCGCGTGCTTGCCCATGCACAGTCCGTGCTTAACTGGGACCAGGAGACGCAGATGCCCGAGTCCGCCGTGGAGGAGCGCGCGGAGCAGATCTCCGCCCTTGAGGGCATCATCCACGAACGGATGGTCTCGAGTGAGATCGGAGAGCTCCTGGGCGAAAGCGGCACGAGTGATGAAAACCCCGGCGGCGCGAAGACGCTCGCGTCTCTCGATCGGGCATTCCTTCGCCGGCTTCACCGCCAGTTCAGCCGCCACACGAAACTGCCGTCGAAGCTTGTTACCGATATCGCAATGACTGCAAGTCGCGCGCAGTCGATCTGGCAGAGTGCCCGGGCAAACAACGATTTCGGAGTCTTTGCGCCACATTTGAAGCGACTCGTGGAGCTGCGAATCGAGTCGGCGGAGCTCCTCGGCTATGAGGAGCATCCCTACGACGCCCTGCTCGACGAGTTTGAGCCGTGGGCCACAACGGGCTTTGTAACTGAGGTGTTCGAGGATCTTCGCGCGTCTCTCGTACCCCTGGTAAAGGGAATCGCGGGGGCGAAGCAGGGGAAAACCCCGCTCGAGGGGCGGAGCTTCCCGCGCGCCGGACAGGAGGCTTTTGGTCGCCTCGTGCTCGAGCACATGGGCTACGAGTTCTCCCGTGGCCGCCTCGATGTCTCAGCGCATCCTTTCACCGACAAGCTCGGCCGTGATGATGTGCGCGTGACAACCCGCTACAACGAAGAGCTCTTGAACTCGAGCATCTTTGGTACCATTCACGAGGGCGGGCATGCCCTCTACGAGCTCGGCTTCCCGAAATCCATCAAGGACACCATCCTCGGTGAGGGGGCGTCGATGGGGATTCACGAGTCGCAGTCACGCCTCTGGGAGAACTTCATCGGGCGGAGCCTCCCGTTCTGGCGCTACTTCTACCCGCATCTGCAGCGGCAGTTTCCCGACGAACTCGCTGACGTGAGTCTCGACGAGTATTATCGTGCGGTGAATCGCGTGGAGCCGAGCTTCATTCGCGTGGAAGCCGATGAGGTCACCTACAGCCTTCACATAATACTTCGCTTCAACCTGGAAAAGAAGCTTGTTACCGGTGAGCTACAGGTGGAGGATCTCCCCGACGCTTGGCGTGAGGAGTCCAAGTCTCTGCTCGGGATCGCCCCGAAAAAGGATGCCGACGGGGTGCTGCAGGACATACACTGGTCGCTCGGCGCGATCGGTTACTTTCCGACCTACGCCCTCGGAAACCTGTACGCGGCGCAGTTCTACGCCTCGCTTCGCCGCTCGGTGCCGGACCTCGATGAGTACCTGGAGGTGGGCGATCTATCGCCGGTGCTGAGCTGGCTGCGGAGCAACGTACATGCGCCGGGAAGTAGCATGACGCCGACCGAGCTCTGCGAAGAGGTGACGGGCGCACCCCTCGACGCCGGCCACTTCGTCGGCTATCTGCGCGAGAAGTACGCCGGTATCTATGACCTACGTTGACAGTGTGCTTGCATCACCCTACGCCTGGATTCTGGCCGTCGCGGTGATGCTCGCCCTCGTCCTGCGAAACATCTTTCTGTTGCTCCTCCACCGCAACGCTCCGCAACGCACCCGCGACCGCCGCCTGACGCTGCTCTTTGTCTTCGCCGCCGTGGCGTTGGCTCTGTCTACGACGACGCTCATCGTGCATACCCATGGGGCGCTCATCTCGAGCGAGGCCCTGGTGTTTCTCGGCATCGCCACGGGGCTTTTGACGCCGGCGGTGGTCTTTTTGCGCGCGGTCGGCATCCCGCTGCTCTTCCTGCTCTCTGCCTGCGGTGTGTTCGCGATCTACCTCGCTGAGCCCTGGCAGCCGGTCGTTAAGCGCGCCGAGCTTGGTGAGGTGACCGTGTTGTCGGCCTCCGGCGGCGCGATGAGCCTCGAGCTCGAAACTCCGAACGATGCCCGCGCCCGCGACTGGGACGGCGACCGGCCCGGCGCCAGGGCGGGCGAGCCCATAATCCGGCTACCCGGCGAGGAGCTCGGGGTGACCGTCGAGATCGTCAAATATCACCCCTACTGGTTCCTCCTCGGGCGGGAGCTAGCCGCCCGCGCGGTGACACTTACCGGCTACCGCGACGGGCCGCTTGAGGATGTCGCGCTTCCCGACCCCTGTGCGGACGAGCTCTGCCGCTTCGTGCACCGGCGGATGGCCGCGATCCCCGGCATCGAGGTGGAGCGGGTTTCCTCCGTCCCCGTGGCCGTGGAGCCGCTCTCGAGTTTTACTGCCGTCGTCGAGGCTTCCGGCACCGTAGTTCTGCGGAAAGACTGATTCTCCGATCGCCGTGCCCCGTCTCCGCTGCTTGACTGCTTGACGGGCCTATACCACAACGCTCATCGTGACGATAGGTGTAGCAGATGCTCGTGACGTTTTACCGAACCGACGAAGGCTCCGAGCCCTATTACTATGCCGTGCACGATCGGCAGGGAAACCTCTTTGCGCCCTACAGCCTGACGGTGACATGGGGGACGGAGCTCAGCGCGGGGCGGGAGAAGGTGTTTACGTTCTCCTCGCGCGGGGAGCTTGATGCGAAGCTCCGCGAGATTATTGATGAGCGCCTTCGGGACGGCTACCGCGTGCTCTACAGCTACTTCCGCCGAGGCGAGCATCAAAGGCTGCGCGCGCGCATTCGGCGTGTTTCGGCGTCATAGTGCGGCGCCGGCTCCGACGCATGCAGCCGCTCACCCGTGAGGCTCGGGTTCCGGCTCTTGGTGCCGTTCGCGCACCTGACGCGCCTCACGAAACGCCTGCACGATGACGATCCCCTTCTCCACTGTCGAAACCACGACAACCGCGGCGACCACGTATTCGAAAATTGAGGTGAGGCGATGCGCGGCACCTGCCGTCGCATCGAAGAGCTCGAGCAGGGACGTCGCGTACAGAAGCATGGTCGCGGAAACCAGGATCTTGCCCCATAGCGTAGAGCCGGCATCGACCCGTCCGCGATATGCAAGAAGCGCCGCCATGCCCGCGAACATAAACAAGAGCCGAAACATCACCGCGACAAAGAACCATCTGGAGATGAGACCGTAGTAATCGAAGGCGATCGACACCACGATGAGGATGGCGTAATCGCTTACAGCGTCGAGATAGACGCCGATCCGGGTTTGTTGGTGATGCTTGCGTGAGATGTGGCCATCGAAGAGATCGGTAAGAAAGACGAGGCTGGTGAAAATGATGGTGAACGCGGCCAAGTCATGGTCCCGTGAGAGAATCAGCAGAAAGAGCACCGTCGGCGTAGAGCTAATTCGCGCCACCGAGAGCACGTTGGCGAGGTTTATCCTATCCAGCGAGATTTCCTCGGGCAGGATATAGAAGTCGCCACGCATAACGAGCAAAAAGGCGAGTAGAGCGAGGCTGGATAGCCCCATCACGATGAAAAACAGCCGAACGAAATGGGGCGAGACATCGTAGCGGCCTGCGATTGCGAGTAAGAGCGCGGCATGCACGGCCGTAGAGGCGAGAATCGTTGCGACGACACTTATGATGAGTCGCGTGCGTGCCTTCACCGCTCAACTCTACGGGCAGGCTGTGGGCCTGTCAACAAAACCGCACAATACCCCGGGGGGGCGCCGATGACCCCACCGCGGAAGCTCGCCATAGGACGCTGACAGCCGACGCCCTTGCTGCGTGCCGGTGAGCGCCCCGTGGTGGCCTGTGGTCGACGCGGAGCACAGGCAGGGTTTATCTTCGGAGGTGCAATGAAGGCGACCATCACTAATTTGCCGGGCCCTGCCTCCGTCCCTCGGATTCGCACCGAGCGCTATGTGGGCGACGACAACGGGGCACAACTCTCAGATATGCATGCCGAACATGCGGATGTCGTTCGCCGCATATACGCGCTTCTCAAGAATGCCCTGTCCACGCTTGAGACGGGAATAAGCGAACGCGATCCGTTGTGGGTGTCGGAGCGGCTGAAGAGCAGCCGCTTTCTCGAAAAGGTCAATCGCCTCACTCACGGATTGACTACCGACGGTTACGATGAGGATGCGCGGGCCTTACTGCGCCAGGTGTTTCACGACCTTCGCGGAGGTGCGCTCACTGCGGCCTACTCCAGGATACAGCTCGCCGAAATGAAGGGAAACGAAGTCGAGATGAGTGATGTCTTCGGCGCCTTCTTCGCAGTCCGGGATCACCTCAAGATCATGCGAAACTGTGTGGTCGACCTGGACCCCGAGCGGCGGGCCCGCGATCTGCAACGGCGCACGCACTCGGCATCACTCATGCGCGAGAAGTGGGAAGGCTACGCGGACGATCACGCGCGGGTGGAGTACCACAGCGACTTCGACGGCGGCCTCTCGAGCAGCTGCCTGGAGTTCTCCACTCTGGAACGGGCGGTGTACAATCTGGTCAACAACGCGCTCTCCCATGCCGCGGACGGGCGGGTCAAGCTCTTTGTTACCGTGCTCGAGCCCGAGGAACCGCAAAACGTGAAGATAGCCACCGCCAACTCCGTCTCGGAGGTGGAGCAAGCCGAGCTCGAGCAAAGCTTCGACGGCCACCTCGGTCGTTTGTTCGAGGGCGGGTTCAGCATTGGAGGGACCGGGGTCGGGCTGTCGGTAACGGCACGTATGGTCTCCCGTGCATACGGGTTGGAGAGTGTGCGAATGGCGGTCGAACGCGGATACGTTGGGGCGATCGTGGAGCAGGGGGAGTTCATTGCGTGGATGCACTGGCCGGTCTGGCAGGATTGACGTGGTGTAGGCGCCGTTCGGGGCCGTCTGCGGAAAACGACGCAACCCTACTTGACACTGTGCGACGCTTCAGTTAACTTCCCTCTCACATTCGCCGTCGAGGTGAGTGCAACCACAACCACATCAAAGATGTGAGACACGGCGTGCAAAGCGCTTGACATCGTTTTCGGCGATGTGGTAGGTTAACGGTCCGCTCTCACGGGGGAGGCGAGCAGCCTTCTTTCGGAAAGAGCGGGACAGGTTCTTTGAAACGAATAGG
>JAAAOR010000137.1 GCA_009908735.1 Spirochaetota bacterium
TCATTGGGTGGGGCTCCCAACCGAGGAAGACGATGGGCTCCTCGCGGGGTACCCGACTGCCGACCTCGGCAAGCATGCCGGCCTCACTCGAGGGTACCACCTCGAAGTTCTCGAGGCCAAAGGCGTTCTCGTCGATCATCTGCTGGATGAGCTGATTCCCGTCATTTCCGGCCTCGATGCCGTGGATCTTGTAGTCGAGCTCCTCGCCGAAGTCGGCGATGTCGGAAAAGCTCGTGAGGCCCTGCTCGGCGAGAAACGTTGGAACGGCAAGCGTGTACTTCGCACCTTCGAGGTTTACGCCGACGTTCTCGACGGTACCCTGCTCGAAGTGAGGTTCTGCGATGGAGGCCATAGAGGGATACCAATAGCCGAGGAAGATGTCTGCGTCGTTCGCAGCCATGCCTTCATAGGCCACGGGAACCGAGACAGTTTCTGAGGTGGTCGAATAGCCGAGCCCCTCGAGAACGAGGCGAGTCGTTGCGGTAGTGGCCTCGATATCGAGCCATCCGACTTCGACGAACTCGACCACCGATGTGGCATCCTGAGGCTCGCTCATGCCATCACCGGCCGCTTCACTCTCCGGCTGAGCGCCACTTTGCGCCCCGGACTGCTCCTGTTCGCCGGATGCAAGTGCAAAAGTGATCGGAATAAAGAGCACAATGACGACAGGAAGGCCCTTCTTGAAAAGTTTGTTCATACTTTCCTCCTGTAATATGGTTAGACTACTAAAGAAGATTGCGATATAGCAACTGTTATCAGCTGTTTTTTACTTCTACTACGTTACGAATACTCTACACTAAAGTGCGGAAAAGTTTACGAAAATCCCGTAGTAATCACCGAAACCGTAATAAAGCGCGCAGTTTTTATCTCTCTTGCGCTTTCTCGGCGGGATAGGTATACTACCAAAACTCGTAAACAAAACTTTGGTTCACAATAGAAACGCAGGAGGTGTGTCTATGAGCGAGCGCTATCTCGAGGGGCGTGTAGCCATGGTAACGGGAGGGGCGTCGGGAATGGGGAGGGCAATGGCCTTTGCATTCGCGGCTGCCGGGGCAAACGTGGGGATCGGGTCACTGCTCGGAGACAGCTCCGCCCAAACGGCGGAGGGTGAGCTGGTGAATCGACCCGCACGGGAGGAGCTGGAGAAGACCAGGGCGGACATCGAGGCTTTCGGTGTGAAGTGCGTGGCGTCGGACCTCGACGTGTGCTCGGTGGACAGCGTGAAGGCGTTTCACGCCGCGGTCCGTGAGGGCCTCGGAGAGGTAGATATCCTCGCCAATGCCGCCGGAATCACGGCGGAACACCCCGTAACAGGACACAGTGAAGAACTGTGGCTGAAGGTCTTCGACGTAAACATCAATGGCGTATTCCGCACGACCCGAGAGGTCCTGCCGGGGATGATCGAGCGCAGGTGGGGCCGTGTGATCAGTATCGCCTCCACCGCGGCGAGCGTGGGTGCGGCGTTCTCACCCGCCTACTGCGGGAGCAAGGCGGCGGTCGTCGGGTTCACCAAGGCGGTCGCTCAGGAAGGCGCGGAGGCGCTCGTGACGGCCAACACCATCAGTCCGGGATGGGTGGAAACGACCTTCGGGACGGAGTGGCTTTCCGACATCGCCAAGAAGCAGATGAACACGAAGGGAGATCTTTTTATTCAACAGCAGAAGGCCGAAAACCCACAGAAACGCATGATTCAACCCGTCGAAATCGGCGCGACCGCTGCCTATCTCTGCCGGGATGAGGCGATCGGCATCACTGGCCAGGACATCACCATCTCGGCCGGGTCGGCATGGTAGGAGCGACGCGTATGAATCAGGTGTTGGAACCGAACGAGACGAAACGCATGTACATAGACGCCGAGTGGGTAACTGCCGCCTCCGGTAAGACGCGCGACATCATTTATCCCTTCGACCAGCGTCATATCGCAACGGTTGCCGAAGGCGATGTAGAGGACGCTCGGCGCGCCATCGCGGCCGCCCGCCGAACATTCGACGAGGGCGCCTGGGCCGGGACTCCCGCCGCCGAGCGCGGACGACTGGTGGGAGCGCTTGGCGATCTCATTGAGCGCGATGCGGAGGAGCTCGCGGCGCTGGAAAGCTGGGACACGGCGAAGACCATGGAGGAGAGCCGGTGGGATATGGCCGATATCGCCGGCATCTTTCGCTATTACGCGGGACTCGCCGATAAGGATGCGGGAGAGATCATCGCCTCGCCGATTGCGAACACCACAAGCCGCGTCGTGCGAGAGCCGGTTGGCGTGTGCGGTCAGATTTCCCCGTGGAACTACCCGCTGCTGCAGGCCTCGTGGAAGATGGCCCCGGCGCTTGCCGCCGGCTGCACCATCATCATGAAGCCGAGCGAGGACACACCGCTGACTACCATCAAGGTGACGGAATTGGCCGAGGAGGCGGGGTTTCCCGCCGGCGTCGTCAACCTCGTGCTCGGGCCCGGGCCTACTGTCGGCAACGAGCTTGCGGTCCATCATGACGTGGACCTCATAAGCTTTACCGGCGGCATCGAAACCGGTCGAAAGATCATGAGTGCCGCCACCGGCAATGTGAAGCGGATCGCCTTCGAGCTCGGTGGAAAGAACCCGAACATTATCTTTGCGGACACGGACTTCGAGCTTGCCGTCGACTATGTGCTCAACGGGATATTCTTCCACGCCGGACAGGTGTGCTCGGCGGGGTCACGACTTCTCGTGGAGCGCAGCATGCACGACAGGCTGGTCGACGCGGTCGTCGAGCGGGCGAAGCGCATACGCCTCGGTGATGCCTTCGATCCGGCGACGGAAATGGGGCCGCTCATTTCGGAGGCACATCGGGCGAAGGTGGAGCGCTACGTGGAGATAGGCAAGAAAGAAGGAGCGAAGCTGGTTCTCGGTGGTGAGCGTCCCGACGCGCCGGAGCTCGACAAGGGCTTCTTTTACCTTCCAACCATCTTCATCGGGTGTTCAACGGAGATGCGCATCGTGCAGGAGGAAGTCTTCGGGCCGGTGTTGACCGTGGAGAGCTTCGAGACCGAAGAGGAGGCGATCCGCCTTGCCAACGACACCACCTACGGGCTGTCCGGCGCGGTGTGGACGCAGGATCAGAACCGTGCAGAGCGTGTGGCGGCGGCGCTTCGGATGGGCACGGTGTGGATAAACGACTTTAACATTTACTTTGCTCAGGCGCCGTGGGGAGGATACAAGCAGTCCGGTATCGGTCGGGAGCTTGGACGTCCCGGGCTCGAGGAATACACTGAGACCAAGCACATCTTCCAGAATCATGCGACCGAAGCGGCCAACTGGTTCGGCGCGAGCCTGCGGTAGCAATACCCGACGGAGGCATATGAGTACTGCTTGCACTACCATGAGCGCGATCATGGTTTCGGTCGCAGACCAGTGCCGGCGTCCGGCGCAGACACCGGCTGAGGTGCGTTGTTCAAGCCCGCGCAGTATGGTAGCGTGGCGTAACAGCCTCTGAAGGAGAAAAAGTCTATGATTAGCAAGAAAATTGCGGATGCATTGAACCTGCAGATGAACCGCGAGTTCTTCAACGCCAGGCTCTACTATGCGATGGCCGGATATTTCGACTCGCTTAATATGCCCGGTGCCACCCTTTGGATGGAGAAGCAGGCCGAGGAGGAAAACGGCCACGCGATGCGATTCTACGCGCATATAAAAGAGCGCGGCGGTCGTGTTGTCATATCAGAGCTCACGGCGCCGCCGGTGGAGTGGGATTCGCCCCTGGCCGCCTTTGAGGCAGCCTACGAGCACGAATGCCGCGTATCGCGTGAGATGGACGAGCACTGGGCGCTTGCCGAAGCGGAGAAAGACAACGCGACCAAGATCTTTCTGCAGTGGTTCATAGAAGAGCAGGTCGAGGAGGAGTCGTCGGTCGACGAGATCGTGCAGCAGCTCAAACGCGTTGCCGACGCGCCGAGCGGCCTGTTTATGATCGATCGAATGCTCGCCGGGCGGGGTGGCTGACACCCGCAAGCGGCAGGCGGAAAGGAAGAGTACATATGCAACTGAAGCACAAAGAGATCCCCGTCGAATTCATCCAACGGTTGCCGGACGGCATGAAACTGGTTACCAGACACGGTAAACAGTTTCTTGTTGTGGATGAGGTCTACGGCCCCAACGGCGAGAGCCTGATGTCGGAGAACGTGCGCATCCACGGCGAGCGCGCGATCGAGTTGCAGATCAGCATCGGAAACTCCGAAGGCATGATCTTCGTGGATTCCTACTGGGGAAGCCATGCGAAGCTCTACAGCTTCCTAGTCGACGCAGCCTCGGTTGATTCCCTGGTGACGGCCAAAGTGCCACACAGCGACATGGGTCTGATGGCAAAGCGTTCCTGTGATGTGGAGGGCTGCACCTCCGATCAGGCAATAGAGCTGAACCTGCCGGGCGGACGAAACAAGATCTACGTATGCGCACGGCTCGGATGCCCCGGCCACGACCTCGAGATCCCCGACATGCCCACGCCGGTCTCGGAGACGGTAAGCAGCATCAACTTTTTCGGCGCGGGCAGCATCGACGACCACTGGTTCGACGAGGTGTGACGCAGAGACAGACCTTACGCGAGGGCGTCCGCGGTCGCGGCTTCGAGCTGGCCGCGGTGCTCGTGACCGGGGTCGGGTTTGTCATCGTGGGCTTGAGTTTCCTCTACATCGGGGCGGCGTCGCTGTTCTGGGTCTCGTACGTGCTTGCGCGCTTCCGCTGGGACAACGACGTGTTCTCCCGCTGGGGCTTCCGTCGTGCAGGGTTCCGGGAGGCAGCGAAGCTCTCGCTTCCGTTCGCTGCACTTACCGCGGCGTTCTCGATCACCTATGCGCTGGTGTCGGGTGATCCGGTACTCAACGCTCACTTCCCTCTGCTTCTGGTGCTGTATCCGCCCTGGGGAGTCGTGCAGCAGTTTCTGGTTGTTGCACTTGTGGCCGAGAACCTGGTTGCCGTGGGCAGGGGGCGCATCAGCGAACCGGCTGCCGTTGTTCTGACCGCATGCGGCTTCGCGGCCATACATATCCACGATTACCGGCTTGTCGGGGCGACCTTTCTGCTTGGACTGGTGACGACGTGGGTCTACTTTCGAACGAAAAACGTCTGGGCGCCGGGCATACTGCACGGGTGGTTCGCAACACTGATCTATTATCTGGTGCTGGGTGAGGACCCCTGGGCGCAGCTTGTCCTCGGCGGGCTGCGGTTGTAAGCTGAAAGACGTAACCTG
>JAAAOR010000109.1 GCA_009908735.1 Spirochaetota bacterium
GTCTTTGACCTCACGCGGCGCTTTCAGGTGCCCGAGGTGGCGCCTTCCTCGGTGCGTTACCTCGGCCAGGCCATGCGGCTCTTTCTCGTAGGCGAGAGCGAGGGCGGTATCTATCTCGTAGACCAGCACGCGGGCCACGAGCGCCTTCTCTACGAGCGTCTGCGGTCGAGGCCGCAGGTGCAGAACCTGCTCGTTCCCGTAGAGATGAGTGTCTCAGCCGAGGAGGACGAGCTTCTCGCAGCCCGCCGGGAGGAGCTTTACGAGGCCGGCATCGTCGTGGAGAGAGGTGAGGCCGGCGGCTGGCGCCTCCTTGCCGTGCCGGCGGTGGAGGGAATCGACGCTGAGGGGCTGTCTGAGAGCCTACGGAAGCTCTCGGCGGTCTCCGCGGAGCTCGAGCGGGACTTCTACGCCGACCTCGCCTGCAAAGCGGCCATCAAGGACGGGGATGTCGTGGATGCCCAAACCGGGGAGCGCCTCATGCAGGAGATCTTCCGCCTCGAAACGCCGCACTGCCCCCACGGCCGTCCGCTGTGGCTCGAGCTCTCGCGGGAGCAGTTGTTCCATCTGATCGGTCGTACCTTGTAGCGGGTCAGCGCGCCCGCCGAGTGTGTCGGAAGCTCAGTCTTCGAGCTCGGTGAGGTAGTGCTCGGCGTCAAGCGCGGCCATGCATCCGGTGCCCGCCGCCGTCACCGCCTGCCGGTATACCCGGTCCTGTACATCGCCGCAGGCAAACACCCCGGGCAGCGATGTACGCGTAGAGTTGGGCTCGGTGTGCAGGTAACCGGTCTCGTCCATCTTCAGCTGATCTCCGAGAAAGGCGGTATTAGGCGTATGGCCGATGGCGTAGAACAGTCCCTTCGCCTCGATGGTGCTGTCTTCGCCGGTTTCCTTGTTATGCACATTGACCCCGGTAAGCACGTTGCCGTCGCCCACAACTTCCGTGGCGACGGTGTTCCACATGACGTTGATCTTCTCGTTGTTGAATACGCGATGCTGCATGGTCTTCGAGGCCCGCATTTCGTCTCGGCGTACGAGTATAGTCACGCTACTTCCAAACTTCGTGAGAAAGCTTCCCTCCTCACAGGCGCTGTCACCACCCCCGATGACGACCAGAGGCTTGTCGCGAAAAATCGGCAACGCACCGTCACAGACCGCGCAGGCGGAGATCCCGCGCTGCCAGTAGGTCTCCTCGCCGGGGAGTTGCATGCGCTTTGCAATCGCGCCGGTGGCAACGATGAGAGCTTTCGCCCGGTAGGCGGTCCCGCCATCCGTGTAAACGGTATACGGCCAATCGGACAGATCGGCCTTGTCGATGGTTTCGGTGAGAATGCGCGTGCCGTAAGTCTCGGACTGCTTTCGCATGCGGTCCATGAGCTCCGGCCCGAGAATGGGCTCGGGGAAACCGGGGTAGTTTTCGACATCAGTGGTGGTGGTGAGCTGTCCGCCGGCGGCTACCCCGCCGGCCATGAACCCCTCGAAGAGTAGCGGATCGAGCTCGGCGCGCGCGGTGTATACCGCCGCGGTGTGCGCCGCGGGGCCTGATCCGACGATGATAACGTTCTCTATGTCTGCCATGTGTTACGTGTCCTTTTTCGACTATGGTTTCGCGCTTAAAAATTAAAGACTCTCAAGTAACTGTTCAACCTCGCCCCGACGTGAATAGTCAGGATTGCGGTCGAGGAGACGCGTGAGAACTTGCTCCGCCTCCGAGGTATTCTCCCGGGCAACAAGCACTTCCCCGAGCTTGTGATGCGCACGCCAGTGCGAGGCGTCCACCTTTATCACCTCACGGAGGGACTGCTCAGCGTTCGCGTACTGCTGGGCGCCGATGTAGGCCAGAGAGAGGTTGTATCTCATCGTCGTATCGTTCGGCTGCTGCCGGACCGCGGTGCGAAAATGCGAAATGGCATCCTCGTAGAGTTCCATGGAAAGGTATACGTTCCCGAGGTTGTTGTTGACCTCGAGGGAGTCGGGCTCGATGCGCTGGGCCGCGAGGAGAAAGTCCAGCGCGCGGTCGGGCATACCCTGCTCGTCGAGAAGGCTGCCAAGCTCCACCATGGCCTTCACGTAGCTGTTGTCCCGATCGATCGCGGAGCTGAAGGCGTTGACCGCCTCGTTAATCTGTCCATCCGCGTGGCGCAGCTGCCCGAGGACGTAGTGATACTCGGGCTGACTCGAGTCGATACCTACGGCTTTCTGAGCGTACTCGAGCCCTGAGTCGATGTTTTCCATCGCATGGTCCACCACGGCCATGTTGTAGTTGTGCACCGCAGTGTCGGGGGCAAGGCGCACCGCTTCCCGGTAAGCCTCGCGCGCCGCCTGGAGTTGCCCCTGGCGGAATCGAGTAGTGCCGAGCTGGGAATGGAAGCGTGCCCGTGAGGAGTCGATGGAGATGGCCGTCTGAAACGATGCGGCGGCCTGGTCGAGCTCACCACGACTTAGGAGGATGTTCCCAATCTGATGATGCGCCAGCGCGTTCTCCTCGAGGGCCCGAGACCTGTCGCCGAGCTTGAGGTTGGTGGTTCCGAGGTTGTAGTAGGAGTTGCGATAGTATGGATCCATATCCACTACCGTCTGGTAGGAGGAACGAGCGTCACGAAACTGCTCGGCGCGAAACTGGGCGTTCGCGAGGGCGTAGAAGATTGCCGGATTCTCGGGATTCAGTCGGGCCGCCGCCTTGTACTCCTCGATGGCATCCTCAAGCAGATCGCTTTCTCGATACACCTCGCCAAGGGTAAAGTGGGGCTCCCACAGGCCGTCATCGAGCCGTATCGCGCGGTTGGCATACTCGATCGCCTGCTGGCGACTCTGTGAGTCTTTCGGAGCTTCTTCGTAAAATGAGCGAGCGGTACGTGCGAGGGCGACCGCGTCGAAGCGACGCGACGCCTCCCTGTCCTGCAGATCAATTCCGAGCACGTCCTCGAACTTCCGCCGCGCCTCGGCGAAGTTTTGCGACTCGAGGGCCTCATTGCCCTCCTCGAGAAGCGTTCTGATTTGATCCTCTTTTTGACGTTCCTCTTCGCTAAGACGTTCGAGCCGCTCCTGCTCGGCGCGCCGGCGCTCCGCCTCGGCCTCACGACGCCGCTCGTCCTCGGCCTGGCGCCGCTCCTCGAGCTGGCGAGCGATCTCGGCTTCGGCCTCCGCACGCCGCGCCTCGGCCTCCGCACGACGCGCGGCCGCATCATCACCGTTGCCACGGTCATCGTCACGCGCCTCCCGGGCGGCGCGTTCCTCCGCGGCTCGCTCTTCAGCCGCGCGTTTCTCGGCAAGGATGCGGTCTTTGAGCTCGCGAGCCTCCCGGTCGTCGACGTCGGCTATCAACACCTCGTCAATAAGGTCGAGGGCGCGCTGATACTCTTCGTTCTCGAAATAATCTTGCGCCAGGCTCAGCTTGTTTTCCCTGAGGCGTTGCGCCTCCGTCATTCCTCCGTCGCCTGACGGCCGCAAAAGCCAGAAGGCACCTCCGGCCAGCAGCACAAGCACCACACCGGCTGCTATGGCTATCTTTACTCGGTTATCCACTCGTTCCCCTCCGCCAATTGCTTTTGCACTGTCCTACTCGACGATGTCGATGTCTTCCTCAATTTCCTGAATGTCTTCGGAGCCACCGGACATATTCCGGGTCTCCTCACTCGAGCCTTCGAGCGAGTTCAACACACTGTCGAGAAGCGCTTTCTGACGCTCCTCGTCCTCTTGCCGGCGGCGCTCGGCCTCTCGGCGGGCAAGCTCTTCCTCGCGCTCGCGTCGCTCCGCCTCTTCGGCGGCCTGGCGGGCTTTATCCTCGATCTTATCACGCAGGAGGGCTATCATCCGTTCGATCTCGGGTCGGTGCTCGGACTGGGGCTTGAGGTTGAGAAAGATCTCGTAGTCCTCCACCGCCGGCTCGAACTTTTCCATCTCCACCCGCAGATTTGCCCGTGCGAGGTAGGCGGGAGCGTAGAGGCTGTTCGCCGAGATCGCCTCACCGTAGCTACGTTCGGCACCATCGTACTGTTCGATGAAGCGAAGGTTGTTCCCCATGGTGAGAAACATGCGGTCACGCTCTTCACGCGCGGTGTCCACACCGCGCCGGAGGATCTCCACGGCCTTGTCACGTTGACCGAGCTGCTCGTAGGCCACGCCGAGGTACATGTAGATCGTCGCGTTTTGTGGCTCGGCCTCGAGTGCTCGTTCGAGCAAAGGGACAGCCTGTTGCGGCTTGTTGCGCAGGAACAGGTCCTCACCACGTTCGAAGAGACTCTGCGCGCCCGCGAGGGCGCCACCGATGAGAATCAGTATCGTGATCAGATACAGGGTTTTGTGACTCACGAGAGGCCTCCTCGGACCCATCGAGAGGTTTGACACCCGCATTGAAAGTATTTAATCTGAGGCGTAGGCGGGAAATATCCCAATGTTGAAGAATCGATGGGCATAATTGTACTCATTATCATACTCGGAGTGGCTGTCGGCGCCATTACCGTTTTTCTCGTAAAATCCCTCCTGGCGCCGCAACAGGTCGCCGGTCTCGCCGAGCAAGTACGGCAGAAGAAGTACAACCAGGCTACGAAGACCGCCAAGAAAATCATCGCCCGTGATCCGCGCGACCCGGACGTGCACTACCTGCTGGGGCTTGCATACCTTGGCGAGGACAAACCCGATCTGGCGTTGATGGAGTTCAAGACGGTCAATCAAATCGGATCCTTTGGCGACTACGCCAAAGAAATCCCCTTCCGGAATAACATAGCAGAGCTATACCTGAAATTCAATCAACCCGAGGAAGCGCTGAAGGAGTATCTGCTCCTGCTCAAGCGAGAACCCGAGAATCCCTACTACTACTACACCGTTGGCACGCTCTTCGAGCAGCGAAACCGCTCGGACCGCGCCGCGGCATACTACAAGAAGACCATCGAGCTCGATGGAAACTACGGAGCAGCCTACAAGCGCCTCGGGATCCATCTCTACCGGGCCAAGCAGTTAAAACCTGCTCACGAGTACCTGTCGAAGGCGGTGTCGGCAAATCGCGACGATGCCGAGGCCCATTACTACCTCGGGCGAGTGCAGCGCGACGGCAAAGATTTCATGTCGGCAATCGGTTCTTTCGAGAAGGCATCGAAGGCGTCTGAGTGGAAGATCAAGGCCATCGTGGAACGTGGCGTCGCCTACCTCAATATGGGCGATCAGGCCCGGGGCACCGCTGAGCTCGAGAGAGCAATCACGCTCGCCTCGCGCGATAACTCCCATCAGCAAGAACTGCTCCACGCACGCTACTTCCTTGCTACGGTGCACGAGAAGAACCGGCGCATGGAGCAGGCGATACAGCAGTGGGAAAAGATCTACGAGAAGAAAAAGGATTTCCGCGACGTGGCGGAGAAGCTCAGCCAGTATCAGGATCTGCGCACCGATGACCGGGTAAAGGATTTCATGACAGCCGGAGAGGAGGAGTATCTGGCTATCTGCCGAAAGCTCTCCGCCGCGCTCGGTCTGACCGTGCGGGAGGCGGACAGCGTGGAGGGTGGAGCACAAATTACGGGCGTCGAGGCCCAGTCAAAGTGGAGAAATGCACGCAAGCTGCCGAAGCTGTTGTGGTTCCTGCGAGTTACCAACGTGATCGATGAGGCGAGCGTGCGCAACCTGCACGAGGAAATGAAAAGGCAGAACATTGCCCGTGGCGTCATCGTTGCCACCTCCACGTTCTCGCGAAAGGCAACCGATTACGCAGAGTCCCGTCCGATCGACCTCTTCGACAAGGACAAGCTGCTCGGTCTCCTTCAGAAAATCGAAATGTAAAACAGGCCGGGTGAAGACGCCATGAAGATTCTATGCGTTGCTGATCATCTCGATCCTCTCGTCTACAGTCCTGCTATAAAGGAACGGTTCGGCGATGTTGACCTCGTTCTCGGAGCCGGAGACCTACCGATGAACTATCTCGGGTTTATCGCGAGCAGCCTGAACAAGCCCGTGCTCTTCGTCTTCGGCAATCACAACCTCGACTCCTACCATATGTTCAACAAGCGCTCCGCCCTCAATCCGCGCTCGACGACCTTCGAGCCGGATACCCAGCACCACTACGGATCGACCTACATAGATCGGCGCGTGATTAAAACGAAAAATCTCATTTTCGCGGGTCTCGGCGGCAGCCTGCGATACAATGACGGGAAGAATCAGTATACGGAGTTTCAGATGACCCTTCGCATGCTGTCGCTCATTCCAAAGCTTGTCTGGAATCGCATATTGCGCGGCAGATTCCTTGATATTCTTCTCACCCATGTGCCGCCGTGCGGTATTCACGACAAGGAGGACCTTGCGCATCGGGGTTTCCCCGGGTTTCTGTGGTTTATGCGAACGTTTCGACCCCGGTACCTGTTACACGGGCACATTCACCTCTACGATCTCAATGCGCGCCGCGTCACCCGATACCGGAACACTACGGTGATAAACGTGTACGACCACTATTTGCTGGAGATAGATACACATGGGTGATTTTATACACGTCACCGCTCGCGAGGACTTCAACAAAGCGCGCATGCGGGAAAAGATAAGCCGGATTATTCATTCGCTCTCGCCGCAGAACCACGAGCTGCTTTCCCTCCGCGACGTGAAGGAAGTGGTGCGGCCCAAGAGCGAAACCTACCGTGGGCTGCAGACAGTTGATGTGACTCACATCGTGGGCAGCGAGGGGCGCTACCGGGACTTCAACAAGGGGTTTCTTCCGCGCCGCGATGCGCTCCGCGGGCGATGGCAGAGTATCGACAGAGCCCATTTGCAGCAGGTGAATCTCCCGCCGATCCGGCTTTATGAGGTCGGCGGCGTGTACTTCGTCCGCGACGGGAACCATCGGGTGTCGGTGGCACGGGCACAGGGAGTGATGGCCATCGACGCCGAGGTCGTGTCCCTGGGAACGGAAATTAGGCTCGATCCCAAGATGGCCAAGGCCGACCTCAAGACGGCGGTCATTAACTACGAAAAGGAAGAGTTCTATCGGCAGACGAACTGGCCGCAGATCATTCCCCACTACGATCTCGTATTCACCGAAATCGGACGGTACGACGAGCTGCTACACCACGTGGAGGGCCACAAGTACTTCCTCAACCAGCGCTTCTCAGGCGAGCTCTCCTTTCGCGAGGCGCTGCAGAGCTGGTTCAACAACGTCTTTAAGCCCATCGTCGACGTCATCGCCTACGAGCGCATTCTTGCCCGTTTCCCCGGACGAACGGCGGCGGACCTCTACATCTGGATCGTCAAGCACTGGGACGAGCTCAAGCAGGAGTTTGGCGAGGACTATCCGGTGCAGGAGGCGGCACGTGATTTCTCCTCGCGCTACGGCAAGAGTCTCTGGCGACGATTCCGGGAATGGCTGTCTCAGCGCCGCGAGCGGCGACGGCCTCAGTAGGGTCCCCGCTGCACCTCAAGCCCCGTCTCAGGGTCGACAGCCGAAAGCACGAGCCCGACTTCCGCATCCTCCTCTCGCAACCAGGTGATCTCCGAGATTGCCCGCTGCTCCCCCTCGCTGAGCCGTAACTCACCCGCCAATCGCCCGTCGACGCCGTAGCCACGAAGGACCACCAGCGGGAATCCGTCGGAAACCGAAAGCGTATCGTCGCGGATCTCCAGGCGTGGAAAGCGGAGCACGCCATCCATCGGCGTGGCACCTGCCACCGTGGTGGCATGCTCGGCGGTGTGCCCCGCCGCGTCGACGGCGATAACTCGGTAGCGACCGCGGGGGAGCGGGGCGCCGTCCGGAGTGGCAAGCCCGGTCAGAGAAAAGACCTCGGCCCCGCCCACCTCGCGCCGCGTCCAGCCCTCGCCGGCAACCGTCCACAGAAGCCCGCTTGCATCATGGGTCACATGAAGCGTTTGCACATCGTCGATGCCGTCGGCGTCCTGCACGTGAATGTCGAGCGTGAGGCTCTCATACGCCGTGTTCACGTCGAGATTATCGACATAGACGAGTGTGGGCTCCGCCCGCGTAACCTCCGGCGGGGCACCCGTGCATGCCCCAAGAGAGAGAAGCAGTACTACCCCGGCGGCTGCCCCGGCCGCCGCCGACACCGCCGAGGAGGCGGTGCCGCGGCGGCGGGAACTCGGTATCTTTGCCCCCCTCATTGCTCCTCCTCGGCGACATGCGGCCCGCGCCCCTGGGCGCTGACCGCCGTGCGGGGCGAGGTCCGTCGCATGAGGCCGTCGGCGACAAGACGGGCGATGAGCTCGCGGGCTGTGTTTCGGGACACGCCCCATTTGCCCGCCGCAACGCGATCGTCCACCTCGCCGGGGACCGCGGCAAGGCTACGATACACGCCGCGCTCGTAGATTCTACCGTTGGGCAGCTTCACCGCAAGGCCGAGCTCGAGAAGCCGTTGGACAACACCTCGCGCCGCGCGCATGCGATCCGACTTAATGTGCTCGCCCTGTCGACCTGCCGCAGCGATCGTCCCCAGTACGGAACGCTCAGCCGGCGAGAGATGCGACGCGGGGCCGCCGGTCGTGGCGCCGGTGCGACGCCTCGCCGGACCGCGGCGAGCCACCATCCCACCGCGTCGCTCCAGCCCCCGGCGCGCAGCAACGGCGTCGAGAAGCTCCCGCCAGAGGCTGCGCGGCACAAAGAAACGGTGACTCTCGGCGACCTCCCTCAACGCGGCAACCGGAAGCTCCCCCGCTTCTGAGAGCACTTCCGCAAGGAGTGCGCCGATCTCCTCGACGTACTGTCCACTCACGAGCCAGTCGGGAAAACCATGCAGACCCTCTCCCGCACTCTGCTCGTCAGGCGCAAGCCGCGGAGCGATACCGTAGACTTTCAAAAAGAGGGTTTCCACCGCCGTCAGGTCTTCCGGATCGACGCCACCGGCTAGGCGAACGAGCTCTGAGGCGGGAATGTCGAGTGGCTGGGGTCCTGCGAGCACCACAACACCGGTGTCGGCCATCCGATGGACCGCGGCGCCGCGTTCCCCGGCGGCGTCGGCGGCGCCTGCGGCGGCGTGGAAGCGATAAGGGCGCCCCGGAATGAGCGGAAGCGGGCGCTCCGCCTTTAGCAGGTAGAGCGCCGCCGCGGTATTTGGGGCGGCGGGCGGGCTCGCGCGGCCGGCCGCGTTCCCGGAGCCACCCGCGTTCCCGGAGCCACCCGCGTTCCCGGAGCCAGCCGCGGTATCGGGGGCGAGGGGCAGGCGCTCAAGGGTGCAGCGTACCGCGGCGATGCCCGCGTCGGGCTGGCCCGGTCTGGGTATCCCGGTTAGCGACCGGGTGCCCTCCAGGTTGGTGCCACGCACGACTGCGCGGCGGGCTGTGAGGAGCTCGGCCTGGGGGGATAGCAGGAGGGAACCGGACTTAAGCGCCTGACGGCCGGCACCCCGTATGGTAAGCCGCAAGGCGCCATTGTCACCGACGTAGAGCGAGCGGACCTCTACGGTATCGCCCGCCGGATACAGGACGGCATCGTGGAGGCGCGGAGTGTTTGCCGGCGGAGAATCGACCGTCACCTCCACGCCCTTGGCGGGGCGCCCACCACGGCCGACGGATCGGTGCGGCTGGGTGGCGTTTCGAACGTTCAAAACGTGGATCATATCGTCGCGGCCCGTCACCGGTACGGCAGTTAAAGCGGCCGCCGCTGCGGCAGTCGGCGCCGCAGCGGCGGGCAAAAAAAACCCTCGGACCCGCGTGCATGATACACACGGCCGAGGGGTACAGGAAGTCCGCTTCCAAACGCGCTAATAGCTTCGGCTCTGCTGGGCCTTCCGCGCCTTTTTGGCAAGCTTCCGTTCGAGTGACTTTCGTTTTCGGTTTCGAATTGTTGAGGGCTTTTCAAAGTATTCCCGCTTCTTCCATTCACGGATAATGCCCTCTTTCTCGACCATGCGCTTGAAGCGTTTGATGGCCTTCTCGAGATTTTCTCCGTCATCTACACGAATATAGGCGATTGAAATCACCTCCCTTGCTGTGGAGTTCCGTCGATATCTGTAATATTCTCCGAAATCGCATCTATGTCAATGAGTCCCGAGGAAAGCACCACTTCCGGCTCGATCGGCACGCGCGAAACCCTCACCTCCCAGTGCAGGTGAGGGCCCGTTGAGAGACCGGTCGAGCCCACCGTTCCGATTATATCCTCCGCGCCGACGGCATCGCCAACCGCTACCCGGGCCTCATCGAGGTGATAGTGTAGTCCGTAGACTCCCGGCAGATGCTCGATCACCACCGTATTGCCCGAGATGACACGGTCCTGAACCATGACGACCCGGCCGGCCCCACCGGCGCGAACCGGCGTGCCGGTCGGAGCGGCAATATCGATGCCCCAGTGAACGGCGTTGGCCGAGGCGCCGTCGACATACCGGTACGTGCGCCGATCACCAAAATGGGATGTGCGCCGGCCACCGGTAACCGGAATCAAGAAGGGCCCCGAGTGATAGACCGCCTCGGGGTCGAACCTCGAAACCAGGCTCCACATCTGTTCGGCCTCGTCGGCTCTGCGCTCATTGGGCTCGGCGCGAATGTCGGTCAGTGCACGATCGAGGGCGATGGTTTCGCGGAGGAAGTCACGCTTGACGATCTCCATCGCCCGTTGGAGCTCCACCGTACCGCTTCCGGACCCCAGCATGATCGAGACCTGATAGGTGCCCGGTCTCATGGTGCTCGATATACCGGTCATACACGCCCATCGAGAATCCGCAACTGGGAAGCAGCGACTGCTGAGAACGCGACCGCTCTTATTCGACTCCAGAGTCAGAAACGCCTCGCGCCCCACGCTGTTCCGGGCGCCCGCACCCCCCTCTTCGCCGGCGGGCCAGTCGATGATGAACACCGCCGGCTCGCCCTGCTCGACCACGTCTGGAGACTCAATGACTTCCTGTGCCGTCGCCGCGGAGGCAGCGAGCATCAATAGAGCCGTCGCAGCGAGCGCCGTCACCACCAATCGCATATGATCCATAAGCTACTTCTCCGATCGTTTCATATCGAGAACCTTCAGCTGCACGCGCTCGCGGTTCTGGTAGAAGTTCTTGCCGAACTCGAAGAGCACATCGACGCGATCGTTGAGGGAGAAATCGACATCGACCCGGTCCGCTGCGCTCCAGTAAACCGCCGGCCATTTGTAGCGACCTGTGTCGAGCAGCAGCCTGCAGTGTGTCTCCTCTCGCCCGATGAATGAAACCTCCCGGACGATCACACCGCGAGAGAGGAATACCAACGGCGGGTTTGCCTGGCCGAAGGGGGACATGCGCTGCACGACACTCTCGAGGTCCGGCGTAAGGTAGTCGAGCGGAAGCTCCGCATCGATACTGAGCTTCGGCTCCTCCTGCTCGTCGAGCTGTAGCTCCCGTACCACCTCGGCAAAGCGCAGGAGAAAGTGGTCGAGGTCGTCGGCCGGCAGGGAAAAGCCCGCTGCCGCATCATGCCCGCCCCAGTCGGAGAGCATAGATTCGAGTCTCCCGAGGAGCGCGGTGGCACCGAGACCACGGGCGCTCCGGATCGACCCCACGGCCCGTCCGTCGAAGGCTGTTATCACCGCCGCCGGAACGTTGAAGGTGCGAGCCAGGCGTCCGGCGAGGAGACCGGTAATGCCGCGGTGCAGCTCTTCGTCGCGAATGACGATGAACTTGCTCTGCAGTTCCTCGTAGCTGCGTCTCGCCTCCGGTAGCAGGCGGTCCCATGCGCTTTCGCCGAGCTCGCGTCTGCGGCGATTGAACCCGACCACCTCGTTTGCCAGCCGATCGACCTCCTCGTCGTTGTCCGAGAGGAGCAGCCGCACGGACTTGTCCGGCTCGCCCAGGCGCCCGGTCGCGTTGATCGAGGGGGCGATCTGATACCCGATATCCTCCGCCTGCATGACCTTGCCGAAGATGCCGATGCGCTCGGTCAGCCGCTGCAGGCCCCGACGGGGCTCGGTCGTGAGCTTTTGCAGGCCCTGCCGCACGAGAATGCGGTTCTCGTCGCGAAGCGGCATCATGTCCGCGAGAGTACCCATTGCCACGAGGTCGAGGACATCCCACCGCCGCGCGTCGAGCTCCGGGGCCTTGTCGTGGACGAACACCCGAAAGAGGGCGATGAGGATATCGATTTCTGCGGGGGACTTTCCGTGGTAGCGCGAAAGCCGGGAGGCTGCCTGCATTCGCAGGAGGCTGCTGTTCTCGAGCTTCGGGTAGAGCTTCCACACCTCCGGCGCGAGATCGAGCATGTGGGCCTCTACCGCCCCCCCGAACATTTCGGCGAGCATGCGCTTCTGGTTCGGCGCATCGTAGGTGATCACCTGAATCCCGGAGACGAAACTTGCGAGGCGGGTCTGGTCGAACTTCACCACACCCGGCACGATGCTCTCGGTGATGCGATCGATCTCGACGAGGTTCTCCATCCGCACCGCTTCAATTTCGTAGGTGCCGTTTCCGGGCCGTACGTTCAGCAGGCAGATGCGTTCCTTGTAGAAGTCGGTCTCGGCAAAGGTGAGAGCCCATCTGAGCTTCAGGGATACGCCACACCCCGCAAGCCCGGCAAAGGGATAGCCCGCGTCCTCGAGTTTCGGATTGATGAGCGCCACCGTAGGTGGAATCGTCTCCGCAGGGTTATGGTGGTCAACCACGATTGTGTCGATACCGAGCTCCTGCGCACGGGCGATCTCCGCCGCATTGGTGGTGCCGCAGTCGACCGCGATGATGAGGGTGATGTCCCGCGCCGCCTGCGCCTCCACGAGCTCGATGGTCAGGCCGTAGGGCTCGTCACCCATGGGCAGGCCCCAGGAAACGTCGAGACCCATCGCCGCGAGCGTGTCGACGAGAATCGTGATGCTGGTGATGCCGTCGACATCGCGGTCGCCGTAGACCAGGACCTTCTCGCCCTCGGTGCGTGCGAGGAGAATGCGATCTACCGCATCTTCCATCTCTTCGAAGAGAAACGGATTGTGCAGGTGTCGCACGTCGTCCTCGAGATAGTAGAGAAGCTCGCCGCCCTCCGTGACACCCCGCCGCGCAAGAATCGAAGCGGAAAGCAGGTCCACCTCGTAGGTAGCCGAGAGCTCCCGCACTTTCACAGGATCTATGTCACGTTTCTCCCAAATCATCGATAGCGTGTTACAGCTCCGCCTGCTCGTCGAGGATCATCGGCTTTGAGGGGAACTTCTCGCCGGTTCGGATGTCGAAGGCCCCGTCGAGAGTCTCGACCGCGAGGTCCACCGCCTCCTGCGTCCGGGCGTAGATGCGGCACAGCGCCTCTCCACGCGAGACCTCCTCACCGGGCTTTTTGAGAAGCTCAATTCCGACGTCGGGTAACACATCATCCTCGGCCCGATTGCGCCCCACCCCGAGGTACACCGACGCCATGCCGGTCTTGAATGCGTCGATGCCGAAGAGTACGCCCTCGTGCTCGGCCGGTACGGCGTGGCGAAGCGGTGCACGGTAGGCACCGAGGCGCGAGAGAAACTCCTTCTCGTCGCCGCCCTGTGCCCGCACGTTCCGGACGAAGGTATCCCAGGCGGCTCCGTTTCCGAGGTGCTCCCGACACATCGCCTCCCCTTCGGCCACGTCTTTTGCCTTGCCACCGGCAACCAGCATCCACGCGGCGAGCCTAAGGGTAACCGACATCAGGTCATCGGAGCGACGGTCCATTGTGAGCTCGCCGCTTTGGCCGCTTCCGCCGAGGCAGGCCGCGGACTCCTCGACCTCGAGGAAGTTTCCAACCATGGCGCCGAGGGGGTCATCCATGTTCGTAATGACCGCGATCACTCCCTTGCCGAGATGTCCTCCCGTCTCGGTTAGGTGCGCGGCAAGCTCTTTCGCCTGGGCGAGCTCCTTCATGAAGGCGCCGCGCCCGCATTTGACGTCGAATACGAAGGTGTCGGCACCCTCGGCGAATTTCTTCGAGAGGATGCTGGTGGTGATGAGGGGGATGGACTCGACGGTTGCCGTTACGTCACGCAGGGCGTAGAGCTTGCGATCGGCCGGCACGATGGTCTCACTCTGGCCTGTCATCGCGAAGCCGACTTCAGAGACGATGCGCCTGAACTCCTCCGGCGAGAGCGCGGTCGTGTAGCCGGGGATGGACTCGAGCTTGTCGAGGGTGCCGCCGGTGTGACCGAGGGCACGACCGCTCATCATCGGAACCTGTATGCCGAAAGACGCAACGAGCGGCGCAAGGATAAGGGACACTTTGTCACCGACGCCGCCGGTCGAATGCTTGTCAATGAGCGGTCCGGCGAGACCCGAGAGATCGATGGTAGACCCGGAGTCTATCATTTCGCGGGTGAGGTCCGCTGCTTCCTCCCGCGTCATGCCGCGAAAGTATACGGCCATGAGCCAGGCCGAAATCTGATAATCGGGGATCGTCTCCGATACGTAGCCCTCGATGAGGAAATGCAGCTCCTCGCGGCTGAGACTGCCGCCGTTGCGCTTCTTGCTGATAAGATCGGATGCTCGCATACCCCTCTCCTTCCGGAACCCTGACCGCGTTACACTACCACGAAGTTTCGTCCTCTGAAAACACTACTGTTGATTTCGGGCTCTTGATTGAACTCCGCGCGATATCTACATTCCGATTCATGTCTACTCACTATGTCGTCTTCGTAGATCTCGACGGCGTGCTCGCCGATTTCGACCGAGCCGTGGAGGAGATCACCGGCCTTCCCCCCTCACAGCAGACACCCGGTGCCATGTGGCCGCGTCTGGCAGGCGCCCCCGACTTCTATGCGAACATCCCCTGGATGCCCGACGGCCTCGCGCTCTGGGAACACGTGGAGCCCCTCGATCCAATCGTCCTTACCGGCCTACCACGCGGAAACTGGGCAAAGCCCCAGAAGCTAGAGTGGTGCCGCCGGGAGCTCGGCCCGCGGGTGCCGGTGATTGCCTGCATGTCAAGGGAGAAGACCGAAAAGGCCTGGGAATGGCTCGAGAAGCATCCCGGAGACACGGGTGCCGGCGGCGAGCCGCCGGCTCCGGGCGAGCACTCCTCGGCGATGGAGCGCACGGTCCCGGTCCTCATAGATGACCGCGCTTTCACCCGCGAGCCCTGGGAGGCGGCAGGCGGCGTATTCATACACCACGCTTCGGCCGCGCAGAGCATTCGCGCGCTCGAGGAGCTCGGGCTCTAGATCGCTGAGCGGGCGGGCGGCAGCCCGGGCCCCGGCTACAGAATCCCGCCGCCGGTGCGCACCGTGTTGAGCCGGTCCTCGAGGATGCCCTCGGCAAGGGAGTGCAGAAAGCGAGTGAGCCCCGCAAGCGACGCCTCGTCGAGCCCGACCGAGAGCGCCTCGGCGAGGGGGCGATGGGCGGTGGCATGAAGATAGCGCACGGCGCCCGGGGAGAGCCGCCGGGAGTCCTCTCCCGCGCAGTCGTTGCAGACTACACCCGAGGCAAAGGGAGCGAAGCGGCGCACCTCCCCCTCGTCAATACTTCGGCCGCAGGAGGTGCAGGAGCCCAGCTCCGGTAGATTGCCGATGAGGCCGAAGTAACGCCACAGGAACTGTGCGGTGACTCGGCGAGCCGCCTCGCGACCGCCGGCGCGGTCGAGCTCAAAGAGGGCCGCAAGCAGAAGATCGTAAACCGGTCGCGCCTCCCCGCCACCGGCATAGGACTTAAGAAGCACCTCGGCCCACAGGGAGGCGGCGTAGAAGCGGTCGATGCTTTCTCGGATACCCGAGTAGTAGTCGCGCACATCGAAATCGGTGATCTTTGTCTGGTCTTTCACGGGATTCGTGTAGAGGTAGCAGATCCCGTGGTGAAACGGGTTCACCAGGCCGCGGAGCTTCCCCTTTTGCGACTGCGCCCCGTAGGCGATAGCGGAAACGAGGCCGTCCTGCGGGGTCAGGAGGGTGATGGATTTGTGTATTTCTCCAAACTTGCGGGCCCGGAGGACGATGGCGTCGGCGCGTGTTGTTCGGCTCATCGGCTAACTTGACGGTAGTATAGGGCAACCATACACTTTAAGTGTCATTAGCGAAACATCAACCTACGCACGGACACCCGGCGTACGAAAGACGTGAACAGGAGTACTATGTCAACGCCACAGGCAATTGTGCCGGCCGACCAGGTTCTGCCGGCAAGGCTTACTATTATTCCCCTCATGGGCCGTCCCATTTTTCCCGGCATCTTTACGCCGATCATGATCACCCAGCAGCGTGACATCGAGATCGTCGAAGAGGCGATGGCGGGCGACTCGATGATCGGGCTCGTCCTGCTCAAAGAGGAGGACATCGAGGAGCCAACCGCCGAGGACCTCTTCGAGGTGGGAACCGTCGCACGCATCGTGCGCAAAATCAATCTGCCCGATGGCGGGCTCAACATTTTTATCTCGACGCTCAAGCGATTTCGCATTCAGAAGGCGTTGCAGCCCGAGCATCCCATCGTCACAGCCGCGGAGTACCTCGACGATGATTTCGAGTCCGTCGACGAGGACGAGATGAAGGCCCTCACCCGCTCGCTCATACAGGAGACCAAGCAGGTCTCGGAGAACAATCCGCTGTTTTCCGAGGAGATGCGCCTGAACATGGTCAATATCGACAATCCCGGCAAGATCGCAGATTTCATCTCCTCCATCCTCAACATGGGGCGGCGCGAGCAGCAGACCATCCTCGAGACCCTCGACGTCCGGGAGCGTATCGAAAAGGTTCTGGTCCACATCAAAAAGGAACAGGAGCTGATGCGCATCCAGAAGCGCATCCAGGAGCAGATAAACGAGAAGATCGAGAAGAGCCAGCGCGAGTACTTCCTCAAGGAGCAGCTGAAGGCGATCAAGGAAGAGCTCGGCATGCCCGCCGATGCCAAGCAGTCGGAGTACCAGCGCTTCAAGGAGGCCATCGACAACCTGCCTCTTCCGGAAAAGGTGCGGGAGCCCGTAGAGCAGGAGCTCGAGAAGTTTAACCTCACCGAGCCGAGCTCGTCTGAGTTTCAGGTCACGCGAAACTACCTCGACACCATCGTAAACCTTCCATGGGGTGATCCGCCCCAGGAAGAGATCGATATGGGGAAGGCGCAGGAGGTCCTGGACGCCGACCATTACGGGCTCGAGGATGTAAAAAACCGCATCACCGAGTTTCTCGCGGTGCGAAAGCTCAAGCAGGATTTCAAGGGCTCCATCCTCTGCCTCGTCGGGCCGCCGGGCGTGGGCAAGACCAGTGTCGGCAAGTCCATTGCGCGTGCGCTCGGCAAGCAGTTCTTTCGCTTCTCGGTTGGCGGTATGCGCGATGAGGCCGAGATCAAGGGCCATCGCCGCACCTACGTAGGCGCCATGCCGGGAAAGATCATCCAGGGCCTGAAAAACGTGAAGACCAGGAACCCGGTCTTCATGATCGATGAGATCGACAAGCTCGGGGTCTCCTTTCAGGGAGATCCCGCTTCCGCCCTCCTCGAAGTACTCGACCCCGAGCAAAACGTGGAGTTTCGCGACAACTACCTCGATCTGCCCTTTGACATCTCCAACGTGCTCTTCATTACCACGGCCAACACCATGGATACCATCCCGGCGCCCCTCCTCGACCGCATGGAGGTTTTGAGACTCTCAGGCTACATCGACGAGGAGAAGATCGCCATCGCGCGAAGATACCTCATACCCAAGTCCATCGAGAGGGCGGGCCTCAAGAAGAAAGACGTGCGCTACACCAAGAAGGCGCTCGGCGAAATCGCCAACGGGTACGCCCGCGAGGCCGGCGTGCGAAACTTCGAGAAGTCTCTCGACAAGATCCACCGCAAGCTCGCCCGCAAGCTCGTGCTCGAGGAGGGCACCTCGCCGTTCAAGATCGAGCCGGAGAGCCTCGATGAGTTACTCGGCAAGCCCTTCTTCCGCGAGGACATGAGAAAGAAGATCAGCCGCCCCGGCATGGCGATGGGCCTCGCGTGGACCCCCGTCGGTGGCGATACGCTCGTGGTCGAGGCGGTCTCCAACCCCGGCAAGGCCACCTTCAAGCTCACCGGCCAGCTCGGTGAGGTCATGCAGGAGTCGGCGAGCATCGCCTATACTTTCGTCCGCCACATCGCCGGTCGCCATCACATCGACCCTGAGTACTTCGAGCGCAACCAGATCCACGTCCATGTTCCAACCGGCGCAACGCCCAAGGACGGCCCCTCAGCCGGCATCACCATGGCGGCGGCTCTACTCTCCCTGGTGACCGGCAAAACGGTCAAGTCGACGCTCGCCATGACCGGAGAGCTGTCGCTCGTGGGCACGGTGCTTCCCATCGGAGGACTCAAGGAGAAGGTGATTGCCGCACAACGGAATAGGATCAAGGAGATCATCATCCCCAAGGAAAATCAGAAAGATCTTGCGGAAATTCCCGAGCATGTAAAAAAGGGGATTACGTTTCATCCGGTGGAAACGATGGACGAGGTGATAGACCGCCTATGGAAGTGAGCCCGAGTGCGTGCAGCCTGCACCGTAACGTGCTTCCCGGCCGGCCGCTCCCGCTGCTGTGCGCGCTGCTGCTCGCGCTGGCCGGTTGCGAGGATCCCGGTGCGGCGGCGGGCGCGACCGCTGAGTCCGGCCGCGCCGACGAGGCCGCGGACTCCAGCAAATCGGCGCCCGCCACGCCGGAGCTCGAGCCCCATCCGGACTTTGCCATGACGCAGACCGAGCTCGAGACCCTCACGGCGGACGCCCCCGCCGCGACGCGGGCGGCCGTCGCAGAGAAACCCCAGTATTTCCTTGAGCTCGCGGCACGCCTGCTCGAACTGCCCCCGGTGCAACTTCGCCTCGTCGACAAAGAGCACGCCTTGCCCTCCGATACCGTACCGGATGATCGCCTGGTACTCGACCGCTACGAGCAGGTCCTGACTCTGAACCGAAGCGGGCTCACACTTCGCGCCGTTCTCATCCCCGACCTCCTCGCCATGGCCGAGGCGGCGCGGCAGGCCGGCATTTTACTTCCGATTTCCTCGACCTACCGAAGCTACGAGTACCAGGCCGGACTCTTCGAGCGTCATGTTGAGAACCTCGGAGAGGAGCAAGCTTCGCGGGTGTCGGCACGACCGGGAACCTCCCAGCACCAGCTCGGCACCGCCCTGGATTTCGGCAGCATCACCCTCGAGTTCGCGGACACCGCAGCCGGGGAGTGGCTTGCCGCACATGCAGGCGATTACGGGTTTTCCATGTCCTATCCCAACGGGTATGAAGAGCTCACCGGCTACAGCTACGAGCCCTGGCATTTTCGGTGGATCGGACGGACCGCAACCGAGATGGAGGCCGTCTTCTTCGACGACCTGCAGCAGCACATGCTCGAGTTCTGGAACGAGCACGAAGCCGAGTTTCGACGGAAGCTGAGATGAACCTTGCTGAGCTTGCGGGTTGCGGGATTCCTCGATACGGAGGGGTACATGGAACTGCTTGCACCGGGCGGAAATCTCGAAAACGTGGAAGCAGCGTCGAGGGGCCGCACGCCGCTCGGCACCAACACGGTTGTTGATACTCGAGGCGGGTAGTTATAGGGTGGGGCCATGTCAGACGCCACCGAACGACTGAAAAGCCTCGGGATCCTCGTCCCCGAGATTCTTCTTCCACGGGGGGGCGTGGAACTTTCCAAGTGGGCGACCATTGCCTGCGATCAACACACCTCGAATCCCGACTACTGGCGAGAGGTCGAGCGCAGAGCGTATGAGGCCCCCTCGACGCTGAACCTCGTGTTTCCGGAGGTTTACCTCGAGGACGGCGACATCGATGCGCGCATCTCCTCGATTCGCACGAATATGGAGAGTTACCTTGCCGACGGCGTGCTCGAGCCCCACGGCCCACTCGCAGTCTTTACCAAGCGCTTCACGCGTGGCGAACAGCCACGTCGCGGCCTTGTGGTCGCGATCGATCTCGAGCGCTACGACTACGCCCCCGGCTCTACAAGTCTCATCCGGGCCAGCGAGGAAACCATCCTCTCGCGTCTCCCCGTCCGAGAACGTATCAGAGCCGGCGCCCCCCTCGAGCTGCCGCACGTAATGCTCCTCCTCGACGACCCCGACAATACGGTCTTCGGTGCGCTCGAGTCGCTGAGCGAGACGCTTCGCCCGCTCTACGACACCGAGCTCATGCTCGGCGGCGGGCATATCCGCGGCTACGCCATCGAAGACGAGCCGGCGCTCGCGGCCATGGCCGCGCATCTCGAGGTACTTGCCGACCCCGTGCAGCTTGCCTGCCGCTACGGAAGCGACGACGAGCTTTTGCTTGCCGTAGGTGACGGGAACCACTCCCTCGCCGCAGCAAAAGGGGTTTGGGAGAGGGAAAAGGCCGGCGGCGCGGATCCCCAAACGCATCCGGGACGCTATGCCCTGGTGGAGATCGTCAACCTCTACGACCCAGCCCTTACCATCGAGCCCATACACCGCATCCTCTTCGGCGCCGACGCGGATAGGGTACAGGCAGCGCTGCGGAGCATTGCCGATGATAGTTGGGAGGAGGCCGGCAATGCGGCGACGGCAATCGAGCGCACGCGGGGTACGGCGGACGGGTTCTGCTTTATTCACGCCGGCGGTGCGGCGGTGTTCACCGCAGCCGGCGATGACACGGCCCTGCCTCAAGAACGGGTGGAGGCTGAGATAGAGCGGCTTCGACAGGGCAATGAAGATATTTCCGTCGACTACATCCACGGAACCGAAGAGCTTGTGCGTATTGCAGAGGGAGAAGGCCGTGCAGGTATTGTCATGCCGGGGCTCGAGCGGGAGTTGCTCTTCCCGCGCGTAGTCACCAGTGGGCCACTGCCACGGAAGATGTTCTCGATGGGAGAGAGTTTCGAGAAGCGCTACTACCTCGAGGCGCGACGGATCCGCTGATCAACGTTGCTCTCGCTGCTCGAACAGGAGCATAGCGAAAAGCGCAAGGAGACCTGCGCTGGCCGCCGCCGCACGGATGATGGCGGCGTGATCCCGCCGCTCACGTCGCTCGGCGGGCCGCTGCACGAGCGCGCCGGGGCTCGTGGCGACGGCCTGCGGATCGTAGCCCTGGAGCCTTACCACGCCCTCGTTATCCCGATAGTAGCCAAGCTTGCGTGCCTCCACGCGAATCCGGTCGGCGTCAGTTTGCAAAGATCGGGCCTCCGCCGACAGCTCGCTCCGGCGGTCCTCGAGCCGTTCCATGTTCGACTCCAGTCGCGCCTTGTAGGCCTCGAGGCGCTCATAGCCGAGCACGCCGTAGTCGGCCCAGATGAGAGAGAGTAAGAGGTAAGTGAGGATAGTGACGGTGAGCGGCAGGAGAAGTTTCACTCTTTCATTTTACGACCCGTTCGCCCGTCGACTTTAATATTGACAGGTACATAACGCTGGAGTAGATTCCTAGCGTCGGTTAACTGTTGTATGGCTCATGCCGATAAATAATGCTGACAGACGCCGGCTCTTCCAGGAGATTTTTTCATGTCCGACGAACAGAAGGCATCCCATAACTCGGCAGCCAATGGCACCTCATACCCTGATATTCCCGACTCCGAGGACTTCGAGCGTTACGGCGTATGGGTTAAGGCAGGGCCGGACGACGTCGCGGAGGGAGAGGAAACGGCGGAGACCGACGAGGCCGCTGATTTCGAGCTCGATGATCTCTCCGATGATGAGTTCACGCCTTCAGATGCAGATACACTCCTTACCGACGAGGAAGAGGATGCCCTCGCCGACCTCGAGGCCGACTTCTCGAACCTCGAAGGAATGGAGGACACGGAGGATGCGGAGGCGACGGGCGAATCGGAGTTCGACCTCGGGGATTTCGAGAGCATGCCTGCCGGAGACAACGGCGACACGCGCACCGGCGACTTGGATAGCGAGGAGGAAAACGAGGAAATGCCGCTCGAGCTCGACGGGGAACTCTTGAGCGTGGAGACCGAGGAAACCGGCGGCGCCGCCGCGGAAACACCAGAAGAAATCTCCGAGGAAACGGGGGAGTCTGAAGCTACGGGGGAAACAGCGGAGAAAGCAACGGCGACAGACGAATCCGCGTTGCAGGCCGGAAGCACCGGCGATGCCGCTGAGGTGGAAAGCCTCGATACCGAGGGATCAGACGACGTCCTCGGCGTGGACTTCGATCTCGACGAGGACATCGACGCCGAGCTCGAAGACCTCGCGCTGGATCTCAGTCAAGAAACACCTGCCGAAACAGAATCCGGAGAGCCCGTCTCCACCGAGAGCGAGCAGGAGCTCGAAGACATCGAGGAGCTCTCCCTGGACGGCCTTGACTCGCTCGATGTTGACATGGAGAAAAACGTCGAGACAGACGTCGAGGAGAAAGAGACCGCAGACGAAGATTTCGACCTGGAGTCGATTCCGGGTGATGAGCCGCTCGAAGACTTCGACTTCGATGAAGAAGAGGACGTCACTGAGGAGCTTCCCGAGCTCGGCGGTGAGGATGAAGAAGAGGAGACACCCCTCCCCGTAGTCGAGGATGATGAGGATACGATAGACGCCGAGCTCGCGTCCGTTCTCGACGAAGAGGAATCGGAGGATACGGAGAGTCTCGATGAGCAGGAATCCGAACCGCAGGAGGCTGGGATTGCCGATACCGAGGGTGTAATGGCCACAGCCGGACACAGCGGTAAAAACGATCGCGACGAGTCTTCCGTTCTCGTTAACATAGAGAAGGAACTGCTTTCCATTAAAAACGAGCTCAATGAGCTGAAGCAGGAGCTCGCTACCCTCAGGAGCGGCGGCGCCGGGCACCGCAAAAGCGAGGAGGAGAGCTCGGAAGACATGGAGCTTTCCCTCGGCACGCCCGCCGGTGAGAAGGGAGGGTTCTTCGAAGACGAGGAAGATGAGGATGAGACCATCGCCCTCACCGGCGATGAGCTCGACCATATCCTCGACACCGCCGAGTTCACCGAACAGCGGGGACAACCCACCGAGTACGAGGATCTCGACCTGAGGCTTGATGACAGCCTCTCGCCCGGAGCAGGCGGCAAAGGGACGCCGGCCGACGAAGAAATGCCCGGTGAAGAGGCTGCCGGCGAAGAGGCCGCAAGCACCGCGGAGGAAACCGGGGCTCCGATCGAGGAAATCACCCTCGAGGATATGACCGGGGAATCCGCGCTCGAAGAGCTTGAGCCCGAGGAAGAAGACCAAGAAACGGAGGGCGGTAACGAGCTCGAAGAGCTCGACCTCGATCTCGGGAGCGATGAAGAAGAGGAAGCGGTGGAGGCGCCTCAGGAGGGCCCGTCGGAGCCGGCCGCAGAGCTCTCTTCGGACGAAGAGCTCTCTGTTGAGTTCGATGACCTTACCAGCTCTACAGGCGAAAACGACGTCGACGCGCTTGCCAACCTGGACATGGATTCTGAGCTGGCGGACATAGAGGAGCTAACCGACGAGCCAAACGCCGAAGAGGGCGAACCTGACACGAGTGAGATCGACTCCATTGAAATTGATCTCCCCGGCGACGAGAAGGACGAGGCTGAGTCCGGATTCGCCGGTGCCGACACCGCAGTAGAGGACTTCCAGCCGGAACTCGGAGAACCCGTGCTCGAGATCCCCGAGGACGGCGACGCCGAAGACGAAGCCGAGGGGCTCGGCGGGTACGAACTCGATCTGGAAGAGGAGCTCGAGTCCGAAGACGAGGAGGAAGCCGAACCAGCCGCGGCCGAATCTCCGCCGACTCAGACAGCGACAGGTAAGGCCACAGCCTCTGCCGGTTCCGAGGCCGGTGAGCTTCCCGAAAACCTCAAACAGGAGATTCGGTCGGTTCTTTCATACATGGATCAGCTTCTCGAATCGCTCCCCGAGGAGAAGATTCAAGAGTTTGCCCGCTCCGAGCATTTCGAGGTGTACAAGCGACTTTTCGAGGAGCTTGGCCTGGAGAGTGAGTAGATATGGGGCTTTACAACCGCGTCCTATCGACCGGTAGCACGTCCACCGGCGCACAGAGCGAGGGCTCCGTCGCCCCAC
>JAAAOR010000132.1 GCA_009908735.1 Spirochaetota bacterium
TCGGCGAAGCGCCGGTCGTCGAGGTAGCCGCGCTCCGCGAGACGGTCGAGGGCGTCGCGAATGACCCCCTCGGGAAACTCGCGCTGCAGCAGTTTCCGAGACAGCAGGAAACGGCTGTGCTCGCTGCGAGCCAGAAGCTCAATCGCCTTCTCGGTCGCTTCGTGGAGCAGATGTGCGTGTCGGAGCTCTGCGAGCGCCGAGTCCTCGCACTCCTCCCCGGGCGTGAGGTTCAACGCTTCGATGAGCTCTCGGGGCACAAAAAAAGAGGACCCGTCCGAAAGCGAGATATACACTCGCCCACCGGAGGCTCCTCTTTGATCGATAGAATCGACCAGCACGGTTTAGCGCTTGGAGAACTGGAACTTCCGCCGTGCGCCTGGCTGCCCGTACTTCTTGCGCTCAACCATCCGGGGATCGCGGGTTAGGAACCCGTTTTCGCGCATGACGCTGTGGTTGGTCTCGTCGAAAACGACGAGTGCGCGCGCAAGTCCGTGCCGTATGGCGCCTGCCTGGCCCTTCTTACCGCCGCCGTGTACGGTAATGTTCACGTCGAATTTGTTTTCACCCGCCAGAGCCTGCAGCGGCTGGTTGACGATGTAAACGTGCTCGCCGAATCCGAAATAAGCCTGCGGATCCTTGCCGTTAATTGAGTATTTCCCACTGCCGGGTTGCAGATGCACGCGTGCCACTGATGTTTTTCTTCGACCGGTACCTATCGCTGTCTCCACTATGCTTGGTCTCCTTAGATTTCGAGCTGTTCAGGTTTCTGCGCCACGTGAGGATGCGTCGGGCCCGCATAGACCTTCATGTTCTGGAAGATCTTTCGTCCGAGGCGATTCTTGGGAAGCATTCCTTTCACCGCGTGCTCGACCGGGTAGACGGGCTTTCTCTTCATCATATCCCTAAAGTTGAAGCTCTTCATGCCGCCGAGGTAACCGCTGTGGCGGTAATACATCTTCTGATCGGCCTTTCGACCAGTAAGTTCGACCTTGGCCGCGTTCACGACGATCACAAAATCGCCGATCTCCCGATCGGGGCTGAAGTAGGGTCGATGCTTGCCACGCAGTAGGTGTGCCACGTTGGTTGCAACGTGCCCAAGGGTCTTCCCTTCGGCATCAACCACGTACCATTTGCGCTCTATTGTGTTAGGATCCGGGTTTATCGTTTTCATAGTGTTCCTGCGTCCTTACGGGCGTACCTGTGCGGTGAGGCAAAAGATTGACACGCGGGCGCCAAAAAGTCAAGCCCGGAGCCGGCGTGGTCCTTACGACTTTTCCTCCGAGCCGGCTTTCGCCTCTTCCGCCTCTTCCTTCTTGGCCTCGATCTTATCCTTGATGTCTGCGATCCCAATGAAGACGGCAATCAATCCGATGAACAGCGCAATGATCGGCACGCCGCCCTTGAGAAACATCACCACTTCAGGCCCCCACTGCAGCGACCAGCCAACCGGCAGCACCGAGTACACGGCAAAAAGCGCGAATACTAGTCCAACGAGCAATGCAACCATTCCTATCCTCCAATACGTTTCGAGCGGTTTCTCCGGTGGACGACCACCGTGCACAATCATCGAATTCCGCTCTATTGTCAACGGCCCCGCGCGACTGCCCTATTTGCGAGCAATCATCACCGAGAACGCCAGAATGAAAAACATAGTCGGCAGGTTCGCAAGGACCAGCCGAAACACCGACACTCCCTGAAAAGTCAGCGCCGCGGCGCTGACCATACCAAAGCTCTCGAGGGTCGTAAACAGCACCTCGCCGTAGCCGACGATCGTTCCGATGACGATGAGCATCCAAGCGGCGTCGCGGGTACGTGACCACAGCACGATGGCCAGGAAGGTCGCGACCGCGCCGAATATAAGTCTGCTGAGGATGAGTATCATCGCCTCGGTTGCCATATTTTAACTGTCGGCCATCCTACTGACTTTAACGAACTTTTCAAACTCCCCCCGCGAGCACCACTGCGGAAGAATACTCGGGCCGGGGAAGACGGGATTGATGATGATACCCACATCGAGGAAAGCCGCAAAGACCCCGGGAAACCTCTCCCCGGTGCAGCGCAGCTGAAGGTAGGGACCGCGCCTGTGCCACAGGGTGAGATCTCGCTCGTCGACCAGGGTGATGGGATACACGGCGGCGTCGGGAACCGGCCCGGCGGCATCCAAGTTCGCGGCGGCTGCCAGGGCGTCCGCAGCGGAGGCGATGAGATGCGCCGCCTGAACGAGCCCCGAGAGCGGTACCGGAGAGACGGCGTCGGAGTCGGGGAGCACCCCAGGCCGGACCGCGCACACAGGCTGCGGTGCGAAGCTCGCCGGGAAGGGCAGCACCGGCAGGAGAAGCTCCGCGTCCGCCGCGGGAAGGGAGGGCCGCCACCACGCCGCCCGCGGCCCATCCACGGCACGGCCGGAAGCCTCGGCTTCCTCGCGGGAGCCGGCCCCGAGCGCCGGGTCCACCACCGTGCCGCCCGCGGCCGCCACGGCCCTCTCGGCGCTTGCGTAGAGCCGCACCTCCGGGTGCGCGGGAAAGAGCCCGCGCAGCACCTTCTCGAGGCGCCTGCTGTATACCGAAGGATAGGCGCCCCACAGACCCTGATCGACTGCGCCCTTGAGGCGCTTCGCAAGCCCCTTTGGCCGATGAGAGAGAATCGCACGTCCGCCGTTCTGGTAGAAATCGAGGTAGCGCCGGCCGTATGTGTCGTAGAGATGATAGTCGCGGGCGCGCCGGATCTCGGGAAGCGCGGGCGGACCCGCGGCGACGGGCTCGCTCATGGTTCCGCGCCCCCGATGCGCTCGAGCGGCGCGTAACGCGGGATGAACTGCGCGATATTGCCGCTTTCAAAGCGCACCCGCACGAGCTCGTTCACCCCGGCCTTCCACTTCTTTATGACCATGCCCGTACCGTAGTCGTCATGGTAGACGTAGGTACCGGGGGCGAACTCTCCGTCGCCCTCGTCGTCGGCACCGCCTGCCCCCGCGCCGACCGGGCCGCCGCCTGCAGTTTCGAGAAGCTCCGCCGGCATTTCTCGCAGGAACCGCGAGGGCACGAAGGTTAGAAGGCGCCCGTGGATGCGGCGGTAGCGGCAGCTCGTGAGGTGCACCGATTGCCGGGCCCGGGTAAGCGCCACGTAGAACAGGCGCCGCTCCTCCTCGAGCTCATCGGGAGACTCCTCGCCACCACGCGGGAAAAGCCCTTCCTCGAGTCCGGTTATGATGACCCGGTCGAACTCCAGGCCCTTGGTGTTGTGCATCGTGATCAGCGTTACCCGGTCGGGTGAGTCGCCTGACTCCTGCTCGCGGGCGCTGTCGAGCTCGATGCTCTCGAGAAACTCGACGAGGCCCTCCGGCGTGCCCGCGTAGAGCGAGGAGGCGTTTAGGAGCTCCTCGAGGTTCTGAAGCTTCTGCGTCCCGGCAATCTCGTCCTTCTCGGCGTGATAATCTGCAAGGCCGGTCTCGTGGATGGCGGCGTCGAGGAGGGGGACGAGGTTCTCCCCGCCGAAGGCGGCCTCCACCCGGTCGACTGCCGCGGCAAAGGACGATACAGCGTTGCCGGCGCGGGCACTGAGCCGGGCGGCGGCCACGCGAAGGGCCTCGCGCAGGTCCCCGCGGGTCTCTCCAGAGGCGGCGACGAGCTTTTCGAGAGTGGTCGCGCCGATCCCGCGTGCCGGCTTGTTCACGATGCGGCGAAAGCTTACCTCGTCCCGCGGATTGGCGAGAAACTTGAGCACTGCCACTGCATCCTTCACCTCCTCGCGCTCGTAGAAGCGCAGGGTCCCTACAATGCGGTAGGGTATACCCTCGCGCAGAAAGACCGTCTCGAAGAGCCGTGACTGCGCGTTCGTGCGGTAGAGGATGGCGGTCTCGCCGGGGGAGATGTCGCCGCGGGAGAGCACCTCGCGGCAGTAGTGGACCTCCTCTTCCTCGTCGTTGAGCTCGGCAAGCACCGGAAGCGAGCCGAGGTCCTTGCGGGTCCATAGGGTCTTTCCGAGGCGGCCCTCGTTGTGATCGACCACCGCCGAGGCGACGTTGAGGATGTTGCCCGTAGAGCGATAGTTCTCCTCGAGGCGGATGACGTCGGTGCCGGAGAAGGTCTCGTGGAAGGTGAGGATGTTCCGCACCTCCGCGCCACGAAAGCGATAGATGGACTGATCGTCGTCCCCAACAACGCAGACGTAGGTCGAGCGGTCGGCGAGGAGCTCGAGCAGGCGATACTGGGCGATGTTCGAGTCCTGGAACTCGTCGACGAGCACCACCCGGAACCGCGAGCGTATCCGATCACGTACCTCCGAGTGCTCCGAGAGGATGCGCACCGGAAGCAGAATGAGATCGCCGAAGTCGGCATTTCCAATCTCCCGCAGGCGCGTCTCATAGCGGCGGTACTGCTCGGCAAAGGCGGGGTCCGCGCTGATCTCCGAGAGGTCGTCCGAGGGCGAGAGCCCGTAGTCTTTGGCCCGGCTGATGCGCCGGTTTACCGCGTTGAGCGTCGCGCGGTTCTCGTCGGGATAGAGCGAGCGAAGGAGCGTCACGCTATCGTCATCGTCGTAAATCGAGAAGCCCGAGGGCATGTCGAGAAGCTGCGCGTTGCGCCGGAGGAACCACGCCCCAAAAGAGTGGAACGTGCGGATCATGGTGTCCTGTGCCGCCGGCGCGAGGCCCGCCGCCCTATCCTTCATCTCGCCTGCCGCCTTATTGGTAAAGGTCACGGCGAGGATGGAGCGCGGGTCGAGACCGAGTTGCTCGATCATGTGGGCAATCTTCACGGTGATGACACGCGTCTTGCCCGAGCCCGCGCCGGCAAGTATGAGAAGCGGTGCACCGTGGTGCAGCACCGCGCGGCGCTGCTCCTCGTTGAGATCGGAAATGTATCCGGGAATGCGTGAGGACTCCGGCATAGGGCGAAGCTACACTATTCGTCCCGCATTCGTCGAGTTGCCTTAGGTATATAGCAGCGTGTGGTTACAATCAGCAGAACAGAATCGGGCGTAAGGAGATGTGAGCGGCGCTCCCGTGCAGACGAACTTCTGCACGCGTGAGGCCGCCACATTTGCCCCCAAGGAGGCCCACTATGCCCGTCCCCCAGCGCTGTCCCAACCCAAGCTGCCGCTACCACGCCCACCCCGGGCGCCGGTGGCGCACCGACTACGGCTTCTAC
>JAAAOR010000036.1 GCA_009908735.1 Spirochaetota bacterium
AGTCCGGTGATATTGAAGCCGACGTGACGCCCAGCGGGGCGAACCGGATTAAAATTGACCTGAAAGACACCAGTCGCGCTGCCCGGAAACAGGGAATCATGACGTGGCTGTTCAGCAAAATCTTTTCCGGGACCGTGGAAAAGAAAATCGCGGAAGACCTGCAGAAGCAACTCAAGCGAAGCGGCATTAAGGTGAAGACCAACGTCGAGTAAACCGGCAGCTGATACCTCGATTTGGACCCAGTCCACTTGCGGGGTGCGCCGCATCGGCACATCAACGTTTCTTGTCAGCCGCTCCGGCCAACGTCCAGCGAAGACGTCTCGTGCGATACCTATTGCGGTACCCATGATCGTCCACCCGACTCCCGGGACGAGCGCTGCCCCGGACGATCGCTCCGCGGCTCCTGACTCGAATCCCGCGCGACCTCGTCGTGAGCGTCGGACCTCAATTTCCTTACCAGCCATACGGTGTAGGCAGCGGAGATGAGGACAAACAGGCCCACGGTGACGTAGGCGCCGTACACGGCGTACTCGCCTCCAATCATGAGGAGGACAGCCGCCGGCATCACGATGGGTAGCACCACGACGTAATACCGGAGCAACCCGTCGGTCGACCGAAGCATAGGCGGAACGTACGATCGCCAACCATCGGAGAAAAACGACTCCTGCTGAGAATCAGTGGAGGACGAAGCCGGTGAGCCAGACATATGCAGGAATGGCGAAGAAAAGCACAATGCGGATCTATGTAGACTCATGGATCAACATTCCTGCCATGAACGATGGTGATTTCATAAAGGAAACGAGTAGATACCAAGAGCGTCTTCTACCCTGTGCACGGCGAAAACGTGTATATTTTCTTACACGAACGCTGAATCGGCGCGTGGACCTGCTCACAGATGTCGGTACGAAATCACCCATCCGTTTGCCATTCTTCTATCTGCAGCGTGTAGCGAACCACCAAATCCTCCTCGCTCCACTTCGGGTGTTCGTGCACTTCCTCCCCTCCCTCGGTGAACCGAAGCTTCTCAAGAACGCGCCGTGATGCCGGGTTGTCTTGCAGCGGTCGTGCGTAGATCCGCCGTATTCCGGTGTTTTCGAATACCCACTGGATGGTTTGTCGAACCCCCTCCGTCGCGTAGCCGCGTTCCCAATACGGGCGGCCAATCCAGTACCCGATTTCGGCTTCGACTTCCGTCACGTTCACCAGCCCGGTGACGCCCACGACGGTATCGCCGTCTTTAACGACAAAGGCGAATTCGTCACCGGCTTCGTGACGCGGGCGGACATGCGAGATCCAGGTTTGCGCCCCGTTCTCCGGGTAGGGATCTGGCAGATTGGTGGTCGCGACGACGTCGGGATGCGATGCCAGAGCCTGGATTGCCTCCGCATGGTCCAGCGTGACCGGCTCGATGGAAACAGGACGATCAGACATAGGCACGACAAGGCTGACAAGGGACGGACGGATCAGCCGCTCCTTTCGGTATGGCTGATCCTCCAGCGTAACAAAATCATCGCTCCACGCGAGTCGGTCATACCCGGTCGCGGCATTCATCGCGTTGATACGATCCGTAGGAGAAGGGGGCGCCAGACCGATCCCACGGAGTATGACGCTACTCTGCTGGGGGCGTCATCGTGAAGTGGGCCCACTGACCGCTACCATCCGTGCATCGACCTGCGAACCCGTCGGGAATCTCGTTCGTGCGCCCCAACCGGCACGTCAGCATCACGTTCTCCTCCGGCTCGGGAAAATGAAAGGCGAGCGTATCACCCTGTAGTTCGGGTTCTTCTGCACGAACCACGTTTCCATTCGGACCGATCACATCAACCGTGAGTCCACCATCCTGCGTGGCCACATTGTACGCCACGGGCGTCTGCATCTCGGGATGGTTCATCGGAGTGAGCGTACCCGTCCATTTTCCTTCCGGTACATCCGGTGAGGACGAGCACCCGGCGACGACAAGAAGACCTGAAATTAGCAACAAAAGAAAACCAACGAGACGAATACGAGGCGAGACGATCATCGAACACTCTGGGGGTTGTGGGAAAATGACCACCCAGTGTACGAATCGGCGGGCTGTCCTGCATACTGATACCCAAAATGGTTGTCACGGGGCATAACCAAATATGCAACCCATGGCCCCAGGAGTTCGTCGCAGATCCCGCCATAAACAAGCGCGGCTCCGTTACATCCTGTCGCGCATGTTGCGGGCCAGGTCGCGGGCAAGGTTTACCGCATTCCGGAGCACATACAGCCCTTCCGGGTCCTCGAGATCAGATGCCGCAGCATCGCGTGGTGAGCCAGGTCGATCGCCGGTCATCCCAGTTCGTCCGCCTCCCGTGCGTCTCCGTCCTGGATCCGGACGTCGATATTCGTCTGCGCCAACCTGACTCGTTCCCGGCTCTGCCACATTCGGTCGGTTGGCGCCCGCGGCCTCGTTGCCCGATTCCTCCCCGGGAGAATCATCCGACAGCGAGACCCCGCCGACGTCCATTCCCGCAACGGAGCCCGAGCGATCCTTGCCTCCCGGCTCCATCGCGGATATTCGCCGCGCGAGCGCATCGTCGACCTCTGGATGCTGTTCCGCCCAATCCCAGATTTCGGCGCTCAACTCATCGATTCCGCGCGATACGACATCGTCGGTTGATGGCGGTGGGATGGGAACGTTTCTACGTGCCTCTTCCGGCAATTCTTCCTCCTCCAGAAGCTGCGAAAACGCGATCACCGTCTCTTCCTCGTGACTGAGCGGTGGAGGTGTTTGCTGTGGCGACATAGCTGGGGTGGATCAACTCGAAAGAGTAAGCGCGGCGGTTCTTCACGATACCGGCAGACAGCGACCGTTCACCAACCGGGTCACAGATCCGTGCGAACGCAAGAGCCGTCTCGTCTCTCACGTCTTTGAGCATGCGAAACGACACCGGGGACCACGATAGCTCGACCCCTGTCTGCCAGTCATGGCCTCTCAGTCGCGCTTACGGAAGTCCCTACCGATGGATTCATCGGTTTGAGGCCGAACTCCGGTCAACGGGTTACGACTTTGAAACCGACTCCCATTACCCGACCATGCGCACCCCGGACCGCACCGCTGTCCCCTCTCAACGTAACGCGTCCCGACCGTGTTGTCAGCCGGGACGCAGAATCACATCTGGGAATGAACGTACAGCATATCTACTCGACGGGCTGCTCGACCGTAAATTGGCGGTCGTAGCTGTCGAGAAGGTCGCGAAGCTGCTTGCGAGCATCGTCCGGTAACTCTCCCTCGCCTCCGTCCGCCGCCCATCGCGCCGCCGCGATGAGCGTACTCAGTTCGTAGGCGTGAAGGGTTACACGGAATACGGTCGGTCGGACTCGTTCGAGTTGCATCCTTAGACGCGGGCGGGCTCTTGAGACGTTTTCTCGACGTGCTTCGCGATCTGCTTGAGTTCGCGTTCGAATTCGTCAAAATCGACGCGCATACCGTTCAGGTAAGCACTCCATCCGAGCGAACTCTTGGCGTAATGTACGGCCTCCTGAATCTCTTCATCCGTGGCCCCAAAGAGCTTGGCGGCTTCGGTATGATACAGCGTGCAGTACGTGCACTTCGTCTCGGAGTGTATCGCAACTCCCATGAGTTGTTTGTACTTCTGCGGGATGAGCGTTTCACCCAGCTCGAAGTCTTTGAACAGGGTCCACTCCCGATCCAGATACTTGTCCGGGATGCGGTCGAAAAAGGACGGGACGAGACCGAGATCTTCCTTCATTTCCTTCTCGATCTCTCGGCGTGAGCGTTGGCTTGGCATATCAGTCCGTGATACCTGGTGAATGGACGTACGATCATGCCGAGACGCCGGACGGGACACACGGCCCCCCCGGCAGGTACGACACGATCAAGGTAGCGTCATCTGGCTGTCGATGCGCCCCTCTTTTTCGGACGACGAGCCTCCGCTAACCTCGCAGGCCCTTGACCTTTCGATACGTCACCGTCGTACACGGTCTACGGGCCTGATGTCACTCTCCGATCCTCCCATCCAAGACCGATCAAACGGTCCCGTGAGAGCTGCCAAACCCGCCATCTCCGCCTCCAATGGTGGGGGCGTCGCCCGTCCGTGCCCGACCGCCGGTTTTGCAGAGCAGAGCAATCAGGCAACGTTGAGCGTCATCGGAACAGGGAGAAAAAGCCGCTCGCGGTCCAGCCAGTGGTGAAACGTTGGAGCAGCTTCCGGCACGTGAAAGCCGCCGAGCGGTGCGCAGCGATAGAGCGACAACGCCTGCTCACGACCCCAGCGTCGAGAGCCGACTCGAATGCGAGCACGTCACGCAGGACGGATTCACGCGCCACCCTGATTTCCTCGACGCCTCGGTTCACGATAACCTCCTCGCCGAACTCTTTTCGGCGAGGATACAGCATGGTGCTCAGCACATTCCGTACATTTCGCCGTCCGTGACGTGGGCAGAACAACGGGAGCAGGGCATCACGACGCCGGGGCGGGTACGGCGGACAGAGTCGGGCGGACGGGGCAATGAGATGGCAGTTTGATTCACCCATCGCCGGCGTCGTAACGTACCGCTTATGATCAACTGGAAACGTCGCCATGCACCCGGTCCAGCGGCGCTTTTCGCCCACGTCCCGGACAGGCAGCGGCGCGCGGCCGTGTCTCCTGCGTGGGGATTACGGATTACGTATTGAGGATTGGGAATTGGGGCGGTTTGCGTTCGAACGTTCGGCGTTGGAACGTTCGACGATTCAACGCTTCCCTGAGTGGCGGGAGATGATTGATCTAGATCGCTGCGACTCAACACGTTGTGGATCGTGGATTTCGAATTGGGGATTCGCCTTACTTGAGGGCGAAGTGCGAAGGGCGAATTGCAGAGTGCGAAGCGCGAAGGCGAAGGGCTTCCTCGATAGCAAGTGACGGGCTGCCACGGAAGGCACTGCGACGAAAGACCATGAGGCAACCATCTCGGCGACAAGACGCAAACCTAGCTCTCCCGGTGAGCGCAAGAGGTTTCCTTACGACTTCCACCGAAACGTGTAGCGGGCGAGAGCGACGGCGGCAACGGACGTGCCCGCGAGGACGACGAGGGAGAGCGCATGCTCCTTGAGCGGGTCGCCCATCCAGAAGCCGGAGAGAGCCTGCACGGCGTACGTTAGAGGAAGGGCGTAGCTCACGTCAATCAGCCAGTCGGGAAATAGTTGGTGCGGGACCGTCGCGCCGGAGAGGAAAAACATGATCAGAAAAAGGAAATTGCCCACGGCCTGGTTCGACTTCGGCGCGGCGAACAGACCACTTAGCACGAACCCAAGCGCGAACAGGCAGATGACGCTTAGCACAAATGTCAGCAGCACGTAGAACAGATTTCCGACGAACCGGGCGTCGAACAGCACTTCGGCGACGAGAATCATAAGCACCGCCGAGAGCAGAAGCACAACAATCTGCACGGCGATCTGCGCGAGCAGGTATGTGTGCAGATACACGGGGCTCGCGTGAAATCGCTTCAGGATGCCGCCCTCCCGGTAGTTCGACAGGGTTACCGGCAAGTTCAGAAAGCCGGCCTGTCCGACCATCACCACCATCAGCGCCGGCAGGTAGAAGTCAATCATGCGCATCTCGGCACCGGCGGCAGTCCCGATCGGCATCGCGCCGAACAGCGTACCGAACAGAGCCAGCAGGAGGGTCGGGAAGATAAATTGAAAGAATACGGCGATCGGCTCACGCATGAAGAGCTTGAACTCCGTCTGCGTGAACGTCGCAAAGCCTCTAAGCACGCTCATGGGCGGTGTGTTGAGTCTTTTCTTGCGTAGAAGAATAGGCGTCGCCGGTGACCATCAGGTAGAGATCTTCTAGATTGGCCGGGCGGACGGAGAAGTTTTCGATGTTCTCGCGCTGCATCGTGGCGGTGGCGGCCGCGGCGAAGGCGCTTCCGCGTCCGTACAGGCAGAGCGTGCGCCCCTGCCGGTCGATGTACTCCAGTCCCTCGGTGCCAGCGAAAACATCCCGGTCGACGGGCGTGCCGTTGCCCGGCGCGGTGACGCGCATCCCGAGGCCGCGCTCATCGAGCAGGCGCTGCGGATCGCCCATTGCGACGATCGAACCGTGGTCCATGATGCAGACGGTGTCGCTATGGTCCTGCGCCTCGCGCATATTATGCGTGGTCAGAACGACGGTCAGCCCGCGCTCTTGAAACCGGGCGAGGGTAGACCACATCTCTCGACGCGCGTGAGGATCCAGTCCGCTGGTCGGCTCATCCAGAAACACGAGGTCGGGGCTTCCGACCAGGGCGAGTGCCATCAGCACCTTCCGCTTTTCGCCGCCGGAGAGATCCTTGAAGTACGTGTCGGCACGGTGCGTCAGGTGAAACGTGTCCAGCAACTCGTTCGGCGGATACGCCTGTTCGTACATCCGTGCGTGCAGATGAAGCGCCTCGTGGACGGTAATGCGGCCGTAGAAGCTGTTGTCTTGAAACTGGACGCCGCAGCGTTCGAAGAGGCTTGTTCGTGCTCGGCCCGGGTCCTGACCGAGTACGCGAACCTCGCCGCCGTCCACGTCGAGCAGCCCGACGACGCACTCCACGGTCGTGCTCTTTCCCGCCCCGTTCGGCCCGACCAGACAAAACGTCTCGCCGGCCCGAACCGAGAAGGAAATATCATCCACGGCAACGATGTCGCCATAGGTTTTTACCAGTGAATCAACTGTGATCGCCGTATCGGCCATATCGTCGTCTCGTGGCTTGTCAAGCGTGTTGTGAATCGGCGGACGAGCGCTCGCTTACGCGACCTCGTCGGCCAACGTGCGGATGGGCTCAAACATCGTTGACCGATCGACGGGGACGCCGCCCTTCAGCACGGTGCGGACGCGCCGGGTATCGCCGATCTGGGTGAGCGGGTTGCCGTCGACAAGGAGCAGGTCGGCAACTGCACCTTTGCGGACGACACCGAGGTCGTCGCGGCCAAGGAGGCTCGCAGGGGCGGAGGTTGCACTAGCGAGCACGTCGACCGGGGCCATGCCGCCACGCACCATCAACTCCATCTCCCGGTGCAGGCTGAATCCTGGGACGAGCGACGGACTCGGGGTGTCGGTGCCCGCCACGATGCGGACGCCGACGTCGTGCATCTGCGCGACCAGCCTCCCAAGTTTCTCCAGACCCTCGTCTACCTTCTGCTGATCGGCCCCGGACCGTTTCGAGATACCAAGCTGTCGCCGAAATCGACCTTTCCCAAACATCTGCCCCATGGTGCTGCGCATTCCCAACATCTGCTCCGCGGCCGGCATCACCGCGACCATGTACTCCAGATTGGGTTCGTGAATCATGTCGTCGACAGAGCACCAGCGGTGCGAGTAAAGCAGCGTCGGACAGAGCGCCGTGTCGTGCTCGACCATCGCGTCCGCCAACCGGCGAAGGGGGGCACCGGAAAGATCGGTATTGCTCAGGCGCTGCATCTGCTCCACCGTTGAGGTCGAGCCGCTCGCGGCGACGCCGCCGGCCGGGGCTCCGTCTCCAGCCGCTTCGCCGGCGTTCACACCGGCCGCCGACTGCGGCGGCACAAAATGTCGCGGAATCAGGTTTTCTGCATGCTCGATACTGCTCACGCCGGCCCGTACAACGTCGATCGGAGAAGCAGCACGGACATCGGCAGCCACTTTTAGCCCGTACTTCTGCGCACGACGGGCGGCGGCCTCGACCTGCGCCTCTGAGAGATTGTGAAAGAGCGATACCCACCCGGTACCCGCGTCGCGAAGTTCGTCCACAGCGCGCCGGGCCGCGGCGGCATCGTTCACCCATCGCGAGAAGCCCCAGAGGAGTGGCGGACGATCGAGGACGGGGCTCGTCCCGAATACGCGAGGACCGTCATGCTCACGCCCCCACCGCTGGCAGTACCGAATGGTCTCGACGTAATTGCCGGTGTCGCGCGCCGAGGTGATGCCGTTGCAGACGAGCAGCCGCAGAAAGTTTTCGGTGAGGGCGTACGGCGGTTGCGCGGGGGGGCCGTGAAAACCACTCGGGAAGCCGTGCAGGTGGACGTGGCTGTCGATCAGGCCCGGCATCAGAAAAGGGGCATGCAGCCGCTCCGCCGACGGATCCGGCCCGGCAGCCGACGCTTCCGATGCCGATTCGACGGAATGGATCTGCCCGTTTTCAACGACGACAACGACATCTTCTTTTACCTCGGCGCCGTCAAAGAGCCGATCTGCTTCAACTACCGTGGAGTTATTCATTCTTCGTCATCCCAATCAATTCGAAAACCGAGGGCCATCACGTTGAAGGCCAGGTGTGAGGCAACGGGGGCGACGAGGCTGCCGGTCAGCACGAAGAGAAGCCCCCATACGGCGCCCCACAGGCATTTCGTGACCACGCCCCAGAGCCCGAAGTGGACGTGGATGCTTCCGAAGGAGACGGCCGAGACGCCGAAAGCAGCCACCGCTGGCATCAGGTCCAGGCTCGTGAGCGCGGTGTAGAGGTAGCCGCGCCAGAGCACCTCCTCCGCCGTCACCGATGTGATCGTCAGCGCGAGCAATGCAGGGGCCGGCAACGTGCGCATGGTCGCTGTGGTCTCCTCCGTCTTGCCATCCATCAGGTACGCCAGTTGCTCCTCTTTGTCGACGGCGGTCTTGGTGGACCGCGCCTCGTGCTCGGAGGTGCGGGAGGGCGTGCCGCCGGCGGCCTCGGCGCGGCGATTCACCAGTGCAACCTCTGCGCGGTAGAGCGCCACGCCGACGGCCGCGCCCCCCGCAGCGGCAATCAGCAGCGACGCCGGCCCGGGCATCCCTTCGATCGCCGGCCACGCAACGCCGAGGTCGGTCGCCGATAGCGAATGCGGCGCGAGGAGGACTGCCATGACCGGAATCGCCAGCAGCCCCGTGTAGATCACGGTGTTGTAGCGCTGCACGTGGCGGGCCGTCAGCCCCGGCAGAATGGCGGGCGCGCCGCGATACAGGAAGCCGAACGCGATTCCGGTGATAGCCGGAAAGCCGATAATGGCGAAAAGGCCGATCATGAGAGCCGGTGAATCTGTCGGGAGGGCAAACAACGGCTATGGCGGGGCGGCGCGTGAGGCCGAGGGAAGGCGCTTACCAGACCTGCGCGGAGGGCGGCAATTGACCGATCGAGAGCGCGCACGTGACGTACTCTTCCCGGCCGTCGAGGTCGAGCAGGCGACCGTTCACCGCGTCGTCCTGGAACCCGAGCACGATGCACGAACCGAGGCCGAGGCTTTCGGCGGCGAGATGCAGGGTCTGCGACACGATGCCCGTGTCGAGTTGCGCCATGCGGTAGGCGCGGCGCCCGTACTTCCACGACAGTCGCGACATAACCGGCGCGAGGAAGACGATGGCGCTGGAGTTAGCAAGCCACTTCTGGCCCTGGCACATCTCGGCGGTTTTCCACCGGAAGTTGCCGCGCTCCATGCGTTCGAGGCAGTGATCGACGGCGTGGTAGTGGTAGAGCCCCTGCTGCAACCCGTCCACGTCATTGACGACGACGTAGAGCTCGACGCACTGAAGGCCGCCGGTCGTGGGAACGGTGCGCGACGGGATGTTGGCGCGGTTGTAGCCGAGGCCCATGTCCTTCACGCCGTAGCCTTGGTACAGCAGCGTGCTAAGCTGGCCCTGGGTGATGGGCTCGCCGGTGTAGCTGCGGCGGCTGCGCCGGTTTTCCAGAAGCTGTGGCAGCGTCATGTCGATCGGCTCCCCCTCACGAGGCAGCGATACCCGCTCGCAGTCGGGGTATTCCTTCTGCATATCCGGGCCGATTTTGACCTCTGCGTCCTGCTGGCCCTGCCACTCCTCCGTATCGGTTTCAATGTGGTTCTTGAGGGCGTTGGCGATGAGCGACAGTTCAGTCACGGGGCCATGGCGGTCCCGGTCGCGCTGCCCGCGTTGGAGGATCAGCGACAGCGTCCGCTGCTCCTCTGGTGTCAGGTGCTGCAGTTCCTCGGCCAGGTCGTCGCGGAGGGCGGGGCCTGCGTCCGTGGACTCGGTTGAGGCCTCTGTCGAAAGCGATACGTCGCCGGGGGCGCCGTCGCCGCAGGCCGCCGTCTCGTTCGTCGTGTTCATTGTCTTAGACATCTTTCTGGGAAATCAAATTTCAGGTCGAGCCTCGTTTCGGACGTCCGGTCCAGGGCGTCCCGGTTCGGGTACTCCGACGGCGAGGCGCATGCGTTCGGGACTTATTTCTCCGGCGCGGACAGCGTGAGGATGGCGTAGGTGGAGCGCTCGACGCCATCAGCCAGGAGAAAGCGGTCGATGGCCGAATCGTGGAAGTCCTGGTGCACGGCCGCCTCCAGGCCCGTCGTCGGGACGTGCTGCTCGAAATGCGCGAGCAGGCGCCCCACGTCTAGGAGCGTGTGGCGATAGCCGCGCGGCCCCCACAGAATCATACGGCGCCAGGGGCAGGCGACGAGGAAGAACACCGCCTTTGTGCGCTGCCACTCCTCGGCGGACTTGCCCAGCTTGGCGCGGAGCCCGTTTATTTCCGGCGGGCTGACCTTTCGCTCGGTCCACAGGTGGCGCGACTCCGGCACAAAGCGCGTCAGGTGCTCGCCCTGCAGCACCAGCAGGTCGGCGCTGAAGAGCAGGTTCGTGGTATCGCCGGGCGTCGAAAACGGCTCTAGGACCTCCCGGACATCCGGATCCACCTCGTCGAGCAGGACGCGCAGGTTCTCGCTTTCATGATCGAGGTATTCCTCCTCTTTCATGTTGTACGAGGTTTCGAAAAACCATTCGCGGATTTGCTTGAGCCGGTCCTCGTTGCCCTGCGGGTGAAACGGGGAATGGGGATGGATCTTGGAGTTCTCCTGGTAGAGCTCCGCAACATGCGGCTTTCGGCGAACGTGTCGCCGCTGGAAGTCGGATTCCGGCGATCGCTTGAGCGCGATGCTGTGCGGCGACGGGATGATCGATTCGTCCAGAAGCGCCTTCAGGTCTTGGGGAAGGCCCTCCAGGAGGCGGCGGCTTTTTGCGCCGGGAAGTTCGTCTATCATGACGGTAGGGGTCGTAGGTGCGAGAATCGACGCACGCGGTCGGCGGACCACGGCGGTCCGGTCGCGCGAGAACGAGGCGTCGGCCGGGCGCCGACGAGAGATCGGGCAAGGCCGGGCCTACATGCGGGTCTACATGAAGGTGTGGCGGTAGCCCTGACGCGTGTTGGCAGTAGAGGGCGAGCGCGGAAGCTTCAGGACCTCCTCGTAGTCGACGTACGGCTTCTCGAAGTTGAACCGGAAGCAGCGTCCAACCAGGTAGGATTCGCCGTACCCGATGAAGGAGGCGGCGGCGCTGGCGGTAAAGCCGCTAGTGGTGCTCAGATGCGCGGGTAGCGAGAAGAAGGTGCTCGGGACCCCGTCGGCATTCATCGCCTCCTTGTAGGTGTAGTAGTCGGCGCGGCTGACGGAGAGCGACGCTTCGCGCTGGATCTCGAACTCGTTGTAGCTACAGGTATCGCCGGGCACGTAGATCGGGCCGATGCAGGCCTCACTGCCGTCGAGAAAGACGGACATCCATGGCGTGCCGGTATCCAGCGCCACCATGTCGACAGCGTGGAAGAGGCTGGACTTGAACACTTCGGAGGCGGCAATGACGAAGTCCGACGTGGCGGTGAAGCGACGCAGGGCGGCTTCGTCCTGGACGGACACCGGGTGGAGGGTGACGTCACCGTCGTATCCGCGCTGCTCCAGGTGGTCGCGGAGGCTTTCCACGTAGGGCGTACCTTCGGTCAACAGCGGCGGCGCGATGTTCGACTGACGGCGCTCGATCTCCGGATGCTCGACGGACCGGTCATCCAGCAACTGGACGCCACCGACGTCCATGCGGGCCAGCTCTTCGGCGATGCGGGTGCCAATCGGGCCGGCGCCGACGATGCCCACCGTGACGTCCGTCAGCGGCGCGGGGGCGTTCTTGAGCGTGCGCAGGTACAGCGACGCCAGGCTGTTCTCGGGGTCGACGAGGATGTTCTCCTCGACGAGATAGTCGATCAGGTTCTGCGCGTCCTCAATGTTCTCCTCGCGGATGATGCCGCGCTGGACGATGTCGATGAGCGACGCCGGCTTCTGCATGTTGCGCAGGACGCGCCCGAGCAACTGCGTTTTGCCTTCGTCATTGACGACGCGCTGAAAGTCCGATCGGATACCGTGCAGCACCAGGACCTCGTCCTCGCCGGAGAAAACCACTTTCAGCGACGGGTTAACGACGTAGGTCTGTTGCGCGTCGGGGTAGGATTCGATGAGCTCGTGCGAACGATCTTCCATGGGAAGAAGGGTCAGTGATGGGTGGGAGGGCGGAGAGGAGGGTGATCCGCGGATGCAGGGAAACAGCGGGGGCGCAGGCGAGCCGGGCGAAGGCCGCTCGCCGTCATGCCCCGGGCGGGCGGGGGAAAGAGCATCAACAGCCCTTCCCCACCAGCCCGTGAGCCGGTCCCTACACGGCAGCCAGCTGGGCGGAGTCGCCGTTGTTGCAGCAGCAGCAGCAGCACCAGCAGTTGCAGCAGGTGCCGGGCGCGATGGCGTGGCCGGCAGCGCCGTAGACGTTGAGGGACTTGTTCTCGGTTGAGAGCTTCATGGGAACGTGGTTCTAAGTAGAGTAAAGATGAGGTAAGCTGAGCGCGGTGCGACGAAAGCATCCGCCGACGTGCCCAGGCGGGGCAAAGAGAGCGCCCCTGACGCGGCGGTTGCCCGCTGCGCGTGGTGGGGAGAGCAGCGACGCAGCCGTCGGCTCTCCGAAGAACGGTTGCAACGTGAGCTCTGCGCAATCACGGAAAGGGGACCGGTCCCGGGTTCAGGTCTTCGTAGGACAGCGGCTCGTCCACCAGCCCGAGCTCGTAGGGCAGGTTGTAGAGGCGCGGGTGGCCGAGGTACGGGTTGGCCGTTACGTGCGGCTGCAGCAGCCCTGGCATGATCACCTTGCAGACGTGCAGCTGCTGCATCTGCGGTGGCGTGTAGTCGATGTAGATGGGATCGAAGTCGTGCTTCTCTAGCACGTCGAGCGTGAACTCGAGCTTCTCTTCACTGCTCTGAAACTCCCGCATCGGCAACTCGGAGAGCTTCACGGTTTCGGCGTCTTCGGCCTTTGAGAAGTACCATTCCAGCCGGTCGCGATTCTCCGGCCAGCCATAGTAGCCGAGGTTCTCCAGGAACGTCATCATCTCCTCCGGGGGCTTGTCCGGGGGAACGTCGAAGTAGAGCGCCGCGCCGGCCGACCAGACCCGGTCTGGCGCCACCGTGGCGAGCTTCATTTGCGCCTCCGACTGGCCGAACTCCACCAGCGCATCGGCCACGGCCTCGTCGGCGTCCACGTCCGCGCCGCCTCCGGCGTAGTAGGAAAACTTCTTGAGGTGATCGTCAATGCCCATTACGGAGACGACCATCATCTCCGGCTCGGCCATGTCGTGGAGGTAGCAGTCGATGCCACCCGGAAGCGAGTGGAGCATGCTCGACAACCGGTGCTGGTCGGGATGGCGCAGCGGCCGGTCGATCTCGATGCGACGCGGTGGAATACCGGAGTACCACGACGTCATCATGGCGTCGCGCTCGAACAGCTCTTTGATGCCGCCGAAGATCGCGCGGGAGCGGTTCACGTGGCACGCCATACCGGCCGAGGACGAGTACGCGATGTTGCGCTCGCCGGGCATGCTAAAGTAGAAGAACGACGCCAACTGCGCGGGCACCCAGACGCTGTCTCCGCTGATCAGGCGCTGCCCTTCCATCCAGCCGACGCGGGCGTCCTCGTCAAACGGCTCGAAGATGAAGTCGGGCTCGGCGTACTGCTCCTCGGCAAAGAGCGGCAGTTCGTCCGGGTGAATGCAGTTCTTGCCGTCCGCCGTGAGGTCGCGATAGCTACCGTAGAGGATCTCGGTCTCGTCGGCGAAGGCTTTCAGCGTGCCGGCAAACCGTTCCACACTCTCCCCCATCGCGCCGAGCACGGAGTTCGGGATCTGCTGCCCCTTTCCGCCGGACACGATGCTCTCGTCGAGGCCGGTCTGCAGCCCGCTCATGCCGAGCATCTGACGCATCATGTGCTCCGTGCTGTACAGCGTGTTGTTGATCGAGAGCACCTGGGAGATCCCGGCAGCGCCGAAGAACGCGACCGATTTCCGGATCGGACCCTTCGGGTAGTAGAAGCGAAACAGATCCTGGATGGTCTTCCCCTGCTCCTCGCTGATGAGGTGCGGGTAAATCTCCCGATGGGGATTTACGTAGGTGGTTTGTGGACGACAGTTCGACATGGAACCTGTGCGTTGATGTGTGCGGAACGGATCGTGGAAGACGGGCCGCGCAGGACCCGAGCCATCCGGGCGATCGGATGGGTACGGCAAACGGAAACGGACAGAAGAATACGCGTCGAGCAGACGCTAGCGAACGACGGTCCCCGCGGCCTGTGCCTGTCGGTGGACGGCATCGGCGGCGCGAACACCGGATTCCAGGGCGCCCTGCATCCAGCCGCTCCACGCGGAGGTGTGCTCCCCGGCAAAGTGGATGCGGCCCTCCGGGCGGCGGGCTTCGGGAAGCACCTGCGTGAGCTGCGTGGGCTTGAACTGGGCGTACGCGCCCTTCGACCAGCGGTCGTCGTCCCACGACTTTGACACGGAACCGGTGACGTGCGACCGGATGCCGGGGTACATGCGTTCGATGTGCTGCAGCACGGCCTCGGCTCGGCGCGGGGTCGAGAGCGGTTTCAGGCGACGGGCATCGGCCCCGACGAGAATAGCAGCCAGGACGACACCCGGGCCGGGTTGCCCGAGCGTGGCGTTCGAGACGTAGGTGACGGGGGTGTCCGTCGGCATCCAGAACGGCGGTGGGTCGAACGGCAGGTGGTCGAACGTCAGGAAAACGCATAGCACGGAGGTGTACGACAACGACTGAACCGCGCGCCACTTGGCGGCCGGCAGCGGCGGGTCGACCTCCAGGCCCTGCAAGACGGAGAACGGTACGGTGCAGATCATCCGGTCGGCTGTGACGACCTCGCTGGCCCCGCAAATGGCGCGGACGCCGTCGTCGTCCTGCTCCAGCCGCGTGACGGGAGCGTTGTACCGAATGGCGTCTCCCCCGGTCGCGTCGTCCACCGCGGCAGCGAGCGCCGTGGCGAGGCGATCGGTCCCGCCCTTCATCGCGTAAATCTGCATGCTGGTGAGCGTCTGGTGCAGGGCGCGAAGCAGAAACAACGCGGAGGCGTCGTTCACGTCGTCGACCCAGCTGTCCAGAACGCCCATGCTGAGCAGGTTCGTGGCAGCCGGCGACGCCCCCTGCCGACGCATGAGTTCGGGAAAGGCGATTTGGTCGTACGCCTGCAGATGCGGCGGCGGCCAGTCGGGAGCGGATGGGTCGCCCAGCTCCTCCAGAAGCGGCATCAGGTAGGCCCCGCGCATTCCGTGCAACCCCATCTCGTGCTCCGCCGCGGACAAGTCCAGCGGCCATTCTGCATCGGGCGCGGTGGCGTCGACAAGCTTGTTGTGGGTGTAGTACGTAAAGCCGAGGTTGTCCTGACCGAGCGGCGTCAGGCCCAGCCCCAGTTCGTCGATCAGGCGCACGACGAGGGTGTGACGTCCCTGCACGAAGAGCGGTCCGGCGTTGGCGTATGTTGCGCCGGGGAACGGATCGCGGAGCGTGATCAGTCGTCCGCCAGGACGGTCGCGCGCCTCCAGGACGGTGACGCGATGCCCGCTGCGATCGAGGCGACGAGCGGCCATCAGTCCGGCCAGTCCCGCCCCGATCACAACCACGTGCTCTCGGTCGGCCGGGGCGGCGCGAGTCGGCACCGGCCGCGAGGGGACGGCCAACCCGAGGAGCGCGGCAGCGGAGGATTTCAGGAAACGACGTCGATGCATGACAGTCAGGAGTTCACACAAAGAAGACGACGGGGCGGAACGAAAGGATGGGGCAGGAACGCCCGGAACAGCCGAATGCTATCGGTCCCGGCCTTCCGTCGCTTCTCTGTTGGTCGCCTCCACCGCCTTCGGCAGCAGCACGTCCTTCACCCAGCCGAACTCGGGATTTACCTCCAGCGCGTCGCGAAAGGAAGACGCGGCGGCACGATGGTCGTTTGTGCGCATCTGCGTGATGCCGAGCCAGGTGTAGGCCTCGTCGTGCCCCCAGGTCGGCTGCAGCGAGTCTGGCGCGGAGCCGTTTTCGAAGAGCGCGATGGAGCGCTTCAGGTTGCGGACGGCGCGTTCCTTGTCGCCGCCCCACTGCTCCGGCGTAAAGTAGTCGCTCTGCGCCTGCAGGAAAACGACGCGCGGACTGTTTGGCGCGTGCTCTTTCGCCTCGGCCATCGCCTCCTCGGCCTTCGGCCCCAGCACCATGCCGTACATCGGCTTGATGGCCATCTTTCGACCGTACTGACTGGCGAGCAGGGCATATGCCTCGCCGAACGCATCGTCGATTTCCACCGCCGTTTCCAGGTGTTCAATGGAGCGGTCGGCGTACTGCAGCGACTGCTTCTCCTCGTCGGTAATATCCATCATCCGCCGGTAGGCCAGCCCGGCGTAGTAGTGGGCGAGATCGGCGTACTCGGTGTCGGCCTGCGCGATACGCTCGAAGGTGGCGCGCGCCTGCTGAATCTTGCCGGCCTCCCGGTGATTGACGCCGTCGGCCAGCGTTGCCTTGGCCGTCATGAGCGGCCCGCGAACCGACGCGTTGTCGGCGGAGCCGGTGGACTGACCGCGCACGGCCGGTGCCGCAGCATGCGCGATACAGAGAATCAAGAGGAAGGGACGAAACCATCGGGAGATCGTCATGGCGGAAGCTCGGGTCAGGTGGTTCGGAGGAAACAGAGGAGGCACGCGGCAGTGGCGCAGAGCGGGAGCGCGGGCGAGCGGTTAGCGGCGCAGGTTGAGGTTGACGCCGAAGTACACGGATCGCTGCAGGGGCGCCTGCTGGGCGGTGCGCTCGCTGTAGGTCGGGTCGTACTCGTACCCGAGCACGTTGGCGCGTCCCAGCACGTTGTTGACGGAGACGTAGAACACGACGCTGTGGTCGTCGCCGAACGGCAGGTAGTAGTTGAGCTGGGTGTCGACGCGCTGAAAGGCGGGAAGCCGCTCGGAGCCGACCGGTCCCTCGACGGGCGTGTAGAAGGCACCTCCCTGTGCGGGCTCACCGCGGACGATGGGGGTGTGCGGCCGGCCGGTTGCCGAGCGGACAGTGACGCCAGTGCTCACGACGCCGCCGGCCAGGTCGTTGATCAGCGTCACGTTCGCGACAGCGCTGAGGTTGTGCGTGATGTCAAACGGCGAGGGGCCGTTTTCAACCGTCACATCTCCCTCGCCCCGTTGCCGGACCTGCCGGCGATTCGACTCTAGGTAGCTGTAGGAGGCACGGCCGTAGACGCGGGTTTTCAGAAACTCGCCGTACTTCAAGAAGACGTCCACGCCGCGCGACCATCCGTCGCCACCGTTGGTGAGCTCGCTTGAGGATGCGCCGTCGGGGTCGCCGAGGACGAGGTTGTCGTAGGGCTTGTAGTAGGCTTCAACGCGGGCCATGACAGCACCGCGGTCGTGCTTAATCCCGGCGATATAGTGCTGGGCGCGCTGCGGCTCCAGGTTCGGATTGCCGGTGGTCGTGTTGTAATTCGAGGGTGCCGCGAACTGGTGAAATATCCCCCAGGAGGCGTAGGTGTCGGTTTGTTCGCCGACGAGATAATTTAGCGACAGGCGCGGGTCGGCCGTTACGGCACCGGATGCGGAGTGGTAGTCGGTGCGTATACCGGCGCGGCCTTTCAGGCGAAACAGCAGGTTGGACTCAATCTCGGCGTACGCGCCGGAGCGCGTCACCGGAAACCGTTCGTCGAACGTGGTCGGGCCCCCGCCGGCGGTGCCCTGCGGAAGGGTACCCTCGAAGACGCTCACGGTGCGCTGCACCTCGGCGCCGGTGTGCACGTCGACACCCGGAGCAAGCGCGTAGGTCAGATCCGTGCGTAGCTTGTAAATGTCGTCGCCGGGGCGGAGGTCGAGCGTGCCAAAGGTCTGGCGCGAGGTAAACCGGTTCATCGACAGACTGGTGGAGACGTCCCAGGCGCCGAAGGTGTCTTTCCACTGAAGGTTGTGCAGCCAGTTGGTGGAGGTGGTCCGGTAGGTCTGCGCAGCGTCCGGTGACTGCACCTGCACGCCCATACTGCTAGCGGAGCGGTAGTTGAACAGCTTGATCTGCCCAGTCTCCGAATAGTTGTAAATCAGGCTGAGGTTGGCGTCGTTGCTGCGAGGTGTTTGGCTAAACTCGTTGGTGTGCCCGTTCAACCGAAACAGCATGCCGGTGAACGACTGATTCCCGGAAAACCGCACGCCGAGCTTGTCCTCGACGATGGGCGCATCCACGCCGACAGACGTGGCGGCGAGGCTAAGGTTGGTGTAGTATGTCTCCCGCTCTGGCATGCCTTTGCTGTCCATCGCCAGGACGCCAGAGAGCGCGTTACCGTATTTTGCGGAGAAGCCGCCGGTCGAGAAGTTGACGCCGTCCACGAGGAAGGGCGGCACGGTGCCGAACGTCGAGGTTGTAGGCGACTCGTAGCGGTACGGGTGCGCCACGGTAGCCTGGTCGAGCAGCGTCACGGTTTCGGCTACGTCGCCGCCGCGAACGAAGAAGCTGGATCCACCGTCGACCGAGGCCACGCCGGGAAAGGTTTGCACCGCCCGAAAAATGTCGGCGGAGGTGCCCGGCGTCGTGACCACGTCCAGCGTGCTGAGCGAGACGGACTGATCTTCGCCAATGGAGTAGCTGCTGGCGGATACGGTCGCCCCGCCCATCTCGACGATCTCGGTGCGCAGGTCAACATCAACGGTGAGGGTGTCCCCGCTGTCCAGGTCGATCGTGCGCGAAAACGGTCTATACCCAAGCGCCGACGCCTCGAGCGTCTTCGTACCCGTCACGGTCGTGGAAAAGCGGTAACGGCCGTCCTCATCGGAGGCGGCCCCGTCCATGGTGCCGGCGATCAACACGTTGGCGTACGGCACGGGAGCGCCCGTTTCGTCGGTCACCCGCCCCTGCACGACCGTCGAACTCGAGGTATCCACCGCATGGGCTGCAGCGAACGCGGGTCCTCCGGCAACAACGAGCCCAGCAAGCAGAATGAGAGCAATGCCGCGACAGGTAAAGCGAGCGCCGCAGGTCCGGAGAAGGCGTCCGTATCTCCACATGGATTCGTGCAGACAGGTGAGCAGGGTGAGAGGCAGCGAAGGACGGCGTCGCGTTACACGATAATCGCCTTTTCCCCTTTGCTGCAGTCTCACACTATCGGTCTGTCCCCCTTACTGTCCAGCAAGAATCGACGAGTTGCTGTATTCATCGATGGACTGAGATATGGAAAGGTAAAGCGTTTTCCTATAACACCTATGTGATATACATTTCTTGAGACAAATCTATAAAGACGTGTTCACCGCTGTCTTTTCACCAATGTACAGGCAGCCTGACTCCGTTTTTCTCAATCGTTCGGCCTTGCTGACTCCTGGTAACGACCATGTTGACTTCCCACGCTTCGCTTCTTCGCCCCTCCGCTTATTCACCTTCTAGACGTTCTTCCGGTCGCACATTCCTTCGCGTCCGGTCGGGACGGGCATGCGCATGCAGGGCTGCTGCGATGCTGCTTCTCCTGATGTTCGCGGTCGCGCCCGCCTCCTACGCACAGGAGGCCTCCTCCAGCGCTGAAAAGACCCCGTCAGACGCGTCTTCTAACTCCCCGTCCTGCACTCCGACCGGCGACGTCTTCCCGGCTACGGACGGTACATTCGGCAACGGTGCTCTCGGCGACCGGCTGCGACAGGCGACGCTGACGTATACGCTCGACATGACGTTCAGCGGACGGTCGATGGAGATGACGGGTACCCGCCACATCGAACGGGGCGAACGGGACGGCACGCCGGTCTGGCGCATCACGGACGTGTCGTCGTGGCAAGGCGGATCCTCGACCGACACGGTGGAGATCGACCGTAGCACCCTTCTCCCACAGCGCCGCATTGCCTCCGGCCGGGGCGGCATTCGTCTGACCTTTTCCGAGAACCATGTGACCGGCGTCGTGACGCAGGGACGCGGCGGAAAGCAGGAGATCGACGTAGAGCTCCCGATCCCCGTTTACGGCGGTGAGTCGGCGCTGGAAGCGGTGGTCGCCTCTCTCCCGCTCGCGGACGGCTACGACACGCAGCTCCGCACCTTCGTGCCGTACACGCAGTCGACACGTGTGATGAACGTGTGCGTCACCGGCACGACGACAGTGGAACGACCGGATGGTGCGTCGGCGGAGGCGCTCGTCGTGGAAATGGTACCGGCGGACGGCGACGGCACGGAGTGGTCGCGTTTGCATGTCTTCGCTGAAGCGCCGCACTACGTTATCGAGGGCGAGTACCACCTGCCCGAAAGCGCCGGGTCCGGCACAATCCGAATGACGCTCGACGAAGCCTCGTTTGCGTCTGAAGGTGCCGACACGGCGACCTCTTCCCGCTAGCGCGCGATCGCGGCTCAAGGGCGACGTAAATCTGAAATGATGTCCCCGTTTTGTTGAAACGTGTTTTCCAAAAAAGTATCGCCGGCTCCATGTCATGGGGCCGGCGGTCCATTGAGTGAGGAAGCGTTTTTCTGAAACTGACGTTGTTGCTCACAGGATGAGCTTGCGCAGCTTCTTCCCGTAGGAACGGCTGACGCGAACGGAGATGCCGTTTTCCAGATACGCCTCATAGCCTCCGTTGCGGTCGGCAATGAGTTCGCTGACTGCACCGAGGGCGACGATTGCGGAGCGGTGAACGCGCATAAACCGCTTGCCATCGAGCCGTTGCTCCAGATCTCCGATGCCGACGGTCGACAGGTAGGTCCGCTCGGTGGTGTGGATCTTCGAATAGTCGCCAGCAGCCTCAATGTGGAGGATGTCGTCGATCTGCACCCGAACGACCTTGTTGCTGGTTTCGACCAGCAGGTGATCCGAAACCTCGGTTCGCGACCGGCTTTCCTTCAGCATATCCAGCAGTTGCGCATAGGTGTCGACCGGTGGCGACGCGGTCTGCCACGTTTGGTGAAAGCGGTCGACAGCCTTTGCCAGCCGGTTTTTGCTGTACGGCTTGAGGAGATAGTCGACAGCACCGGTTTCGAAGGCCTTGACGGCGAACTTCTCATGGGCCGTCATAAAGATGATGTGCGGCATGTGCGAGAGGTGCTTCAGCATGTCGAAACCCGACCAGCTCGGCATTTGCACGTCCAAGAAGATGAGGTCCGGGCTTTCGTCTTCGATCATGCGGACAGCCTCCGGTCCGCTGTGGCAGCACCCGATGATGTCGAGCGTATCGTACGAGGCGAGGTGTTCTTCCATGAGCTCGCATGCCGGCACTTCATCATCGACAATAAGAACACGAGCAACGGACGGAGGCGTGGGCGACGTGGGCGTGGTCATTTATTTAGCGCGCGGGCGAGAGGCGGAGTGGGTGGAGTACGGCGGCGTCGGACAGAGATAGCGGGGAGTTAGTGGGAAAAAAAGAGGCGATCAGGATTCCTGGAGAAAGGGCAGTTCTTCGTCGCGGCCGTTGCGGAGAGCGGCCGGCGGGGAGAGCGTGTAGGGAATGGAGAACGCGACGCGAAAGCCCTTGCCCGGTTCAGTGTCGATAGCAAGGCCGGCATCCGGGCCGAAGCGGCGCACGAGCCGGTTGTTGGTGTTGGAAAGGCCGGTGCCGCGTTCGAGCAGCTCGTCCTGGCTGACGGCGGTGCCGAGGCCGGTGTCGGCGACGCTAACGTGAAGCTGCTCCCCGCGGACGGCGGCAGTGATCTCCACGGTTCCGGGCACGTCGAGGGAGCCAAGGCCGTGCTGGACCGCATTCTCGACGAGCGGCTGCAGGATGATAACCGGCATCGAGGCGTCCAGCGTGTTGCGGGGAATGTCGTACTCCGCCTGGATGCGCCCGACGAACCGCTTTTTCTCAAGGGCCAGGTAGTTTTGGGCGAAGCGGAGCTCTTCGTAGAGCGACGTCACCTCCCGGTCGGAGCTGTGCAACGCGTAGCGCATCATGTTGCTCAGCATCACGATCATTTCGCGCGCTTCCGCGGGGCTCCGGTTAACTTTGGCGCTGATCGAATTGAGCGCGTTGAACAGGAAGTGCGGGTTCATTTGAGCGCGGAGGGCGCTCAGCTCTTGGCGCTCTGCCAGGTTCTTCATCTCGCGCACTTGTTCGCGGCGCTGCTGTTCGGCCCGGCGCGTTTGCAGAGTGTGGTAGATACCCATCTGCACGACGTAGACTGTCAGGTTGGAGATGAAAATCCAGACTACATTCTGCCCGAAAGCGTCCGCCGCGGAGGGTCCGGCCGTCCAGCCGATGATGATTTCGGCGGTGCGTAGCGAGACCCAGGCATAGAGCGGGCCAACGGCGGCGTGGGCGAGCAGCTTCCCCCCCCAGTCGTGCTCCACCATTTCGCGGATGATGAGCCACCAGGCCGGAAGGCTGCACGCAGCCAGGACCGCGCTGCTCACGCCTTGCCCGATCAGCATATATTGCAGGGGAATACCCGCTGTCGCCGAGATCACGACGGCGAGGATCACCGCGTGGAGGGTCCACAGCGCCAGCGCGACGGCGACGCCACCTGCGGTGGGAGAAGGTTTGTCGAGCGTCAGATGGTCATTCATGGGACCCGAGAAGCAAAGTGCAGCCTGAGAGCCTGTTCGAGGGGCGGGAGAACACCCTCACGCAGCCGGTATCCCGGCCTCGATCCATCGCCGCCTCAAACAACGACCGCGCCCACCGCCCTTCGATTCAATCGGATCCTAACATACTAAACGCGCACACCTTTGTCTACACGTTTTACCTCATTCCTAAATCGATATATGGCAAAAAGACGAGAAGAAAGGTGCGAGAGTGGATTAAACGTCGGTGTACTGGGAGAATCAGGCTGTAACGCTGAGAAGATCGTCGGTCGTGTATTGTTTAGTGGATCGCCCCCGATCGATGAGGACTCCCCACGGTTCAACGCCCCATCTCCGACACCTCAAACCGGGTCTCCCCCCGCTCGCACGTAGCCTGTTCGAAGGCGAAACGCGAACGGATTCATCGATACGACGCGAAGCACGATCACAACAGACCGTGAGGCGTCCATCTCGGCGACGAGGCACGAACCTCGCGCTCCCTGTGATCGAACAGAGCGCCACCGCCTCGATCGCCCTCAACCGCTGACGTGCCCTCCATGCGATGACGTCCCCCCATCCCTCATTCCCCATACCCCACATCTCAAATCGGGTCTATCCCCGTTCGCACGGAGCCTGTTCGAAGGCAAAGTGCGAAAGGCGAAACACGAAGGGATTCGTCGACGGAACGTCAAGTGCTACGACGACAGACCAGGAAACGTCCATCTCGGCGACGAGACACGAACCTCGCGCCCCTGTCACGGACCAAAGCGACACCGCCTCGATCGTCCTCAACCGCTGACGTGCCCTCCATGCGATGACGTCCCCCCCCATCCCTCATTCCCCATACCCCACATCCCAAATCGGGTCTATCCCCGTTCGCACGGAGCCTGTT
>JAAAOR010000057.1 GCA_009908735.1 Spirochaetota bacterium
TGCGAGGCGATTTCGCACGGAGCGACGCCCCGAAGGTGGAGATACCTTCGGACCTCGGACCAGTCGCGCACCGGATCCGCGAAGCATAGACCCACGGAAGGGAAAGCGCGACGTCAAGCTCACGCCGCGAGGTACAGCGACTCTGGGGTTCGGGGTTTATACCGTTGATCTCTCGGCGGTGTCGCAGATCGTCGACCCGAGCCAGACGCGGGCCATCGGCTGGGCGCTGGCACGGCTCGCCTCACGCGTGGACGGCAAGCGGAGCGTGGCCGATGTCGTGGCCGAGATGGAGCAGCTAGTGCGTGAAGATGGATTCGATGCGCTAACCGGTTTCCCGACCTCGGATCTGGCAGCGTTTCGCGGGCTCGAGCTCGCGGCCGCGCTGAATCGGTTGCGAAGCCTGAGCGTCGTGCGCCGTACATAAAAAAGGCGGATGCCGCTGCATCCGCCTCGTCATGTTAGGCACGCATCGTCGGGGTCACATCTCCGATGCCCCCTGTGAACGGGAGTCCGGCGTCAGCCGAAGTCTACGTTCCGCTCGATTTCGTTTTCGGGCGCGTCTTTGAGCGTGTCGAGGTAGGTCTGCACCGCCTGCTGCTGCTCCTGCTGCTCGAGGTATTGAGTAATCTGTGGCTTTACCTCCTCATACGGGGTGGTGCCACCGCCACTCTTTTCCTCCACTCTGATGATGTGAAAGCCGAAGCGGGTTTCTACGATGTCGGAAGTCTCGCCCGGCTCGAGGGCAAATGCCGCTTCCTCGAAGGGTGGGACCATTTCGCCCCGTGAGAACTGGGGCAGGCTGCCGCCGTTCGAGGCACTAGGGCCTTCGGAGTACTCGCGTGCGAGCTCTGCAAAGTCTCCGCCCCCCTCCACCTGCTCGAGGAGGTCTTCGGCACGGGCCCGTGCTTCCTGCTTGGCCGCCTCGGTCTCGGCGTCGCGGGTGTCGATGAGGATGTGGCTCGCCTTGACGCTCTCCGACTGCTCGAACATTTGGGTGTTTTCCTCGTAGAACTCCCGCACCTCCTCATCGGTGACTTCGATGCCTGAGGTGACCTCCACCTCGAGGAGCTGCTGAATCGTGAGGCTGCGGCTTATTTCGCTTCGAAGCTGGTCTTCGTTCATGCCGGCATTCGACAGCGCCTGCGCGAAACCCTCGTCACCGTATTGCCCCTTATACTGCTGAATTTGCTCCTCGACCTCACTCTCGGAGGCGCTGATCCCCTGCGCTTGGGCCTCTTGGTAGAGCAGCTCCTCGTTGATCATTCCGTCGAGGATGTTTGCCTTTATATCGTTAAGCTGTGTCTCCGAGATGGGGGCCCCTTGGCTCTGGCGCCGCATCTGCTGCTCGTTTCGAGCGACGGCGTCGTTGAAGCGCTCGTTCGACAGGGCGGTACCGTTTACCACGGCAACGGGCTCTCCGTCCGGATCTACTGCCGGCTCGGAACCGAGTTGCGACGGTTGGGCGCTGCCGGGGGACTGGGCTTGCCCACCGTCGGCCTGTTCCGTCTGTTCCTGCTGCTCCTGGGACTGCCGGTCTTCCTGGCTCTCTTCCCGGTTCCCGCCGGCGGTCACCGTAACCGTTGCGGCGAGACCGAGAGCGAGAGCCATCACTGCAATGCGAACTAGGCGTACATGCATGTATGCTCCTTGTGATTTGCGTTGGATAAAAATAGATTCGGGCACGGTACGATCTCTATGTCGTATATACTGCGCGGTTCGTCGAGATGTCAAGGATTATCCCGGATCAGCACCGTGCGCCGAGCATCGAAAACCTATGTATTCTCTAATATCTTCGTAGACGCACTGTGACGAACACCGTATAATTGCGGTACTGTGGCTAATCCTAACCGGCTTTCAATGAGCGACCCGGATCTCGCGACGTACCTCGATGAGCTTACCCCTCAGGCCCTGGACCAGCTGGAGTTCGGCGTGGTCCGTATGGACCGCAGCGGACGGGTAACCGCCTTCAACGCCACCGAGGCCGATCTCTCGGGTCTCGCAAAGACCGAGGTTGTGGGGCAGGATTTTTTCGTGCAGGTGGCTCCCTGCACGAACAACGACCTGGTTGCGCAGCGCTACAAGGATGAACCGGAGCTTGATGAATCGATCAACTACGTCTTTACCTATCGAATGCGTCCAACACCTGTAAGGCTTCGCATGCTAAAGCGGCAAGACTCCCCGCTTCAGTACCTCCTTGTGCAACGGGTATGAGCACGCGAGACTACGAACAGCTGGTGCAGTTTCTCTACCGGGTTCCCGTAGGCTTGATCGAAATCGATCGGCAGGGCGAGGTTCGGCTTCTGAATGCCTATGCCTCCCAGGTGCTCATGCCCCTTGCGGGCCCCTCCTGGACCCTGCATTTCTTCGACATACTCGCCCCACACGCCCCCGAACTTGCGTCACGCATTGCCGGCTACGACCGTGGCTTGGGTACGATTATGTCCAACGAGCGGATCAGGCTGTTGGAGAGGTGGTACGCGTTTACCGTCGAGCGGCTCGCGGAGGACTCCTACATGGTGGAGTTTCGGAATGTAACCGAGGAGGTCGAGCGAGAGCAACGCCTTCAGTCCGCCATCACCGAGGAGGCGGAGCAGCGCGGGCGCGTGGAGATTGCCGCAAGCGTCCTCCACGATATCGGGAATGCCCTCGGCGGACTCTCCACCAAAGTCGCGCGCCTGCTTGCCGAAACGAGTTGGCGTGAGGTGACCGAGCTCAAGCGGTTGCAGGGGCTCGTGGAGGAGCAGCGTGAAGCACTGGCGCGAGCACTCGGTGCGCAGCGCCAGGCTGCGCTTTCGACCTTTGTCTCGGAGCTCGTGGCGAGTCTCGAGGGTCGCAGCGAGGAGATACGCGGCACGGCCGGAGAGATGGCACAGACCCTCGAGCATGTGTCGGAGACTCTGTCCTTGCAGCGGCAGTACGCGCAGGAATGGGCCGGCGGCACTCGCGCATCGGTCCATCTGGCGCGGCTGATCGAGGATGCGGTTGCTATGCAGCGCTCGGGTTTCGAGAAGCGCGGCGTTGCCCTCTCCCGCAGTTACCCGAATATGGTAGTGTTGGTTTCGGGAGACCGGACCAAACTCGTGAGGGTCTTCGTGAATCTGTTGAAGAATGCGCTCGAGTCCTTCGACGAGATCGAGCACAGCGAGGCGGATCCCCCGGCCATTCGAGTCGGCATCGAGTGCGTGGACGATCCGCAAGGACGCAGGGTGCGGGTTTCGGTGACGGACAATGCGGCGGGTTTCGACGTTGCGCCGCGCTCGCTTACCGAGGAGGAGCACAGCACCGAGAAAGCCGGCGGGAGCGGCATGGGCCTCTACGCGGCCCGGCATATCCTCGACGCCCACGAGGGGGAGCTTTCCTCGAGAGCAACGGCCGAGGGCAGGGTGCGACGGTGACGGTCGTCCTTCCCGTGGCCGAGGAGAGAGAACAGGAGACGGCTCATGAATGAGCAGCTAAACGCGAGAATACTGGTTATTGATGACGAGGAAGCGATTCGCGACAGCTTTCGAGAAATATTGCTGCCGAGATCCCGCGACTACGCGAACCTTCATGACGCCAGTAACTCACTATTCGGATCGGCACAACCGGAGTTCCCAGGGACGAGGCCCTTCGACTTCAAGCTGGACGAGGCCGCCGACGGGGAGGCAGGGCTCGAAAAGGTGCGGGAAGCGGCATCGGCCGGGACGCCATACGCGGCGATCTTCGTGGACATGCGCATGCCGGGTCGTGACGGGCTCGAGACCGTGCAGCAGATCCGAGAATTGGACGGCAGGGCGGAGATCATCTTTATCACCGCCTATAGCGACCATTCCATTGAAGAGGTGGTCGACCGCGCCGGCGCGAATGTCGGCTACCATACAAAGCCTTTCGTACCCGAGGAAATCCGCCAGCTTGCGACCAAAGCGGTGTATGAGTGGAATAAGACCCGAAACCTCGAAAACCTCATCACCATCATCTCCGACTTGCGCGCAACGCAGTCCCAGCTCGACCCGCTGCTGAACAACGTACTTCACCAGGTCGCCGAGCTCGTGGGCTCAGGCTCCGCGCTCATCGCGTTTCGGGGCCAGGATTCGCAGTATCGCAAGCATATTGGCATCGGTCGCCTCGCTGATGAAGAGGTTGCCGAGCAGTATCTGAGCACGCTCCCGGAGGTTTCCAAGGGCGAGGTTGTGCAGGGCGTTGAATCGATCTACTTTTCCCTTGATAAGTACGGCGTGGTGGCGCTCTTCGAGAATAGTGGGACCGCCCTCAACAACGACCGGGTCTACATGATTCGCCTCTTTCTCGAGCAGGCCGCCCAGGCCATCGACAATGCCGAGCTGCAGGAAGAGCTTATCCGGACGGAGAAGCTCTCGGCGGTGGGGCAGGGCATCAACATGGTCGCGCACGATCTTCGCTCGCCGCTCGGCAACATCATTTCGCTCGTGGAGCTCGTAAAGATGAGCAGTGATGAGCCGGGGGAGATTCCGCGCTACCTCGACCTCATAAAGCAGTCCGCCGAGAATGCTGCGACCATCGTCTCGGATATTCTCGACTTCACGCGGAATACCGAAGTAGAGAAGCAGTGGATGGCGGCGAGCCGGCTTATCGAGCGCGTCGTGGACGATGCAGCTCGACAGGAAACCGAGGGGCAGGTCACGATCGCAGCACGGGATTCCGCAGGCGTAGAGGTGCTGTGCGACTTCAGCAAGATGCAACGCGTTCTCTCCAACCTCGTGCGGAACTCCGCCGAGGCGCTCACAAATGCCGGGGTTGCGGATCCGGTAGTTTCCATCGGCGCGGAGATACGCGAGGGGGCGACGCATTTTTTCGTCTCCGATAACGGCCCTGGGCTACCCGAGGAGGTTCGCAGCCGCCTGTTCGTTCCCTTCGTGACGCAGAGGAAGCATTCCGGGAATGGCCTCGGGCTTGCTATGCTGCTCCCAAAATTCTGGACACCTGCCACGTTAGGTCGGTAGTCTGGAGAGAGAGGAGCAGCAATACATGGGACGCAAGCGTCGAAGCCCGGAAGAAAAAGCACAGATCGCCCTTG
>JAAAOR010000082.1 GCA_009908735.1 Spirochaetota bacterium
CACCCCCCTGGACCGACGCAGCTGCAGGTCCGCAAGAAGACCCCACGGAGGCACGTTCATGATCGTTGCAGAGGATGTCACCAAGGACTACGTCGACGGCGAGACCGTCGTGCACGCCCTCCGCGGCGTTTCGCTGCAGGTGGACCAGGGAGAGTTCATCTCCATTGCCGGCCCCTCCGGCTCGGGCAAGAGCACGCTTCTCAACATCATCGGCTGCATAGACACGGCCAGCGCGGGCCGTGTGCACATCGACGAGGAGGAGGTGACCGGGCATGCGCCGAGGGAACTGACCCTGCTCAGACGCCGTAAGATCGGTTTCGTCTTCCAGTCCTTCAACCTCATCCCTGTGCTCACCGCCTACGAAAACGTCGCGTTCAGCCTGATGCTTCTCGGCCTCGATGACTCCGAAGCGGAGCCGCGCGTGCGCGCCATCCTCGAGGAAGTCGGTCTCGCGGGTATGGAGGACCGCCTCCCGGCGAAGCTCTCCGGCGGCCAACAGCAGCGAGTTGCTGTGGCTCGCGCCCTCGTGAAGGAGCCCACAATCGTCCTTGCCGATGAGCCCACCGCCAATCTCGATTCGGACACCGGCCAGAGCATCCTCGAGCTCATGCGTGAGCTCAACCGGCGCCGCGAGACCACCTTCATCTTTTCCACGCACGACAGGATGGTCATGGATTTCGCCGACCGGCTCGCACTGCTCCACGACGGGCGCATCGTGGAGGACAATCGGAGGACGGCATGAAGGGTGTATTCCCGCTCGCAATGAAAAACCTTGCCCGCTACCGGCGCCGGACCATCATCACTGCCTCGGCAGTCGCGATCGGGCTGGCCCTCTACATCGTGCTCGACGGAATGTTGCTGGGTCTCGAGAAGGAGTCGGAGCGCAACCTCATCTGGTATGAAACAAGCTCCGCACGCGCGATGACCGAGGGATACTGGCAGGACCGCGACAGACTTCCGCTCGATGAATCTATCACGGAGCCCCAGCGCATCGTCGGCAGGCTCGACGAAGCGGGCATTCCGGCCACACCGCGCATCGTTTTCAGCGGTGAGCTCGTGGTCTACCAGGACCCCTACCCGTCTTCGGGGTCGACGCGGACGCAACTCTACGGCATCGACCCGCAGACCGACAACGACGTGTTCCGCCTTCGGGAGACAGTCAGCGAGGGCCGTTACCTCGAACCCGGGGAGAACGGCGCGCTCATGGGCGCCTGGCTTGCCGAGGACCTCGGCGCGGAGGTCGGTTATCCGCTGACGGTGCTCACGCGGACACGCAAAGGCTACTACCAGACCATCGACCTCGAAATAGTCGGCATCGTGGACGCGCCCAATCCTGTCATAAACCGAAAAGCGGTCTATATCCCCTACGATACCGCCGCACTCTACCTGCAGATGGAAGACCGCGCGACCGAAATCGACATGAGCTTTCCGGTGACGGCCGACGGCGAGGAACAAATGGCCACGGCGCGGGCCGCAATCGAGACGGAAGCCGCAGCCGGGGCAACGGACGGTACCGGAGCTCCCGACGGCGCCGGCAAGCTGGTGGTAAAGGGGTGGCGGGAGCTGGCCGCCGATTACGTGGCCCTCGCCAAAACGAAAACACAGGGAAGCAGCATGATTCTGTTTCTCGTATTCGTCATAGCAGCCGTTGGAGTCTCCAACACCATGCTGATGGCGGTTTTCGAGCGCACGCGCGAGCTCGGGATGATGAGGGCACTCGGCATGAGCGAGCGCGACGTGCGGAGTCTGTTTCTTATCGAAGCGGCCGGCATCGGGCTTATCGGCGCCGCACTGGGTGTCGCTGTCGGGGTTGCGGGGAACTGGCTCATGACCCAGTACGGCATCGACTACCGCTGGATGTTCCGCACGATGGATGTCGGATACCGCTCCGCCGGGTATGTACGCTCTGCATGGCACCCCGAGGCCATCATACAGGCCTTCTTCATCGGAATAGCGCTGGCGGTCGGCGTCTCGTGGGTTACCACACGCCGAATCCTCAGGTTTTCCATTCCCGACTCGTTACACCACCAGTAGTGGAAGACTATTAGGAGACTGCGATGAAACTGTCCACGGTTGCAGCACGAAACGTATTTCGGAACAAGCGTCGTAGCGTCCTTTCGGCCGTTGCCATTGCGGTGGCGGCGATGGCAATCACCCTGCTCTTCTCCCTTCTTGCCGGGATGAAGGCCGACCTCGCCTACAATCTGCAGACCTACGTGTCGGGGGAAGTACGCATCCGAAACCCCCACTTTACCGAACATGAGACCGTGAATCCGCTCCATCTCGCGCTCGACGCACCGAACGCGCTCGTGGAGACCGCGGCGTCAGCCGAGGGCGTCTCAGCGGTCGCGCCGCGCATCCGCTTTCCGGGATCGGTGTTCGTGAACGACGAAAACTACAACGCCGTCGGGATCGGGCTCGATTTCGCCCGGGAGCGAGACTTCCAGAGCATCGGCGAGCGCCTCGCCGCCGGTCGTATCCCAGCGTCCGGAGAACGGGCCGCGGTCCTCGGCACCGGGCTCGCCGCCGAGCTCGGCCTCGGGGTCGGAAATACGTTCACCGTCCTCACGCAAACCGCGACGCGCGGCTCCAATGCCATGACCTTCGAGGTGGCCGGGCTCGCCCGATTCCCCGTCTCGGCGTTCACCGAGACGCATTTCTTGGTTCCCCTCGACACCGCCCAGTACTTCCTGCGCATGCCCGACCACGTTACCGATCTTCTGGTAAAGACAACCGGAGAGATGAACCCGTTGGAGACGGCCTCGGCGCTCGAATCCACGCTCGAAGACCTCTCGGAAACGCCGCTCGTGGCCGAAGCGTGGACACAACTGCGTACGAGCTACTCCTTCATGGAGATCGCCGACGTGGCCTACGCGATCATGGCGCTGTTCTTTTTCGTCCTCGGAAGCAGTGTCATCGTGAACACCACGATGATGGTGATCTACGAACGGACCCGTGAGATCGGCACGCTCTCGGCCATGGGAATGGAAGGCGCGCAGCTCATTCGGATGTTCTTCATCGAGGCCGTGATGATCGCCGCAGCCGGCGCGGCGGCCGGCGTGCTTCTCGGCATCACGATTACGGCCCCGTTCTCCATCCTCGGGCTCGACATGGGCGCCTCCTTCGAAGGAATCGATTTCGAGGTATCGAACGTTCTCTATCCGAAGATCAATCTGCGCTCGACCGTCTTCGTGTTCTTCTACTCGGTGACCGTCGCGGCGTTGGCGTCGATTTTGCCCTCGCGCCGGGCGGCCCGGGTTAGCCCGGCCGAGGCGTTGAGGTCACTGTAGGTGCGCGGCTCCCATCCGCGCGAGGAGGTTTAGAATGAAACGAATTACACTGCTCACTGTCATCGCCATGTTGCCCGTGGTCGGCAGCGTCGCCCAGAGCGCCGAGGAGATCATACGGCTCCTCGAGGCGAATCAGACCCACGACACCAGTCGCGTGGAGGGGCGCATGGTCATCCACGACCGGTTCGGTCGACGCACGACCGAGTTCATTATGTGCGCTCGCGGCACCGATGACGCCCTCCTCGAGTTCACGAGCGCCGAGGAGGCGGGGCAAAAGGTCCTGCGGACCGGCGACGAGATCTATCTCTTCTATCCCGACGCAAGCGAGCTCATACGCCTGCAGGGCGCGGCTCTTCGCCAGTCCATGCTCGGCTCCGACGTCTCCTACGAGGATATGACCGGAAACAAGGGCTATCTCGACACCTACGAGGTGCGCGTCACCGGACGCGAGGAGGTCGACGGCAGGCCCTGCCACGTCCTCGAGCTCGAGGCGACCGCCCGAGACGTGGCGTACCCGAAACAGAAACTCTGGGTCGATGCTGAGCTCTACGTCATGCGACGGGCCGAGCAGTACGCCCTATCGGGCCGGCTACTCAAAGTCATGGAAGTGCAGGAGCTCATGCGGCGGGCCGGGAAGATCTTCCCGTCTCATATAACTATTCGGGACCAGCTCAAACAGAACACGCGTACGGAGTTTATTATCGAGGAGGCCCGTATCAACATCGACCTCCCGAGCCGCATCTTCTCGGTGGAGGAGCTGACATGGTAGGGACCGAGAACATGCTGTCGCGGCCGGCGCACCACGAGACCGCACCGGCGGCATTGCCGGTGGCACTCCCGTCGACGCTCCTTTTGGCGGTCCTCCTCGCTCTCGCACCGCCTCCTGCGGTCCTGGCAGAGGTGAATCAGAGGATCACCGTCGAGGCGACTCACGCCGTCACCCGGGGCGAGGACGATGAGGCCCTGGCGGTTGGGACCGGGCTCGCAGAGCTCGACATGCGCTCGGCGGGCAGCAGGTACGTCCGCGGTAGACTTCAGCTGCGCGCCCGCATCCAGAACACCGATCCGGTGGCGGACCTGGAGGTCCCGCGCGCGTTCGTGAAGGCACGCTTTCCCCTCACCGAAGAATCCTACTTCCATCTCACCGCCGGCCGCGCACGGCTCACCTGGGGCGACGGGGCCTTCTACAACGCGGGGGACACCCTCTTCGGCGCCCTCGGCGACAACCCGGACTTTACCGCAGAAACGATCCGCGACGAGACCGGCTGGCTTGCAGCCGCCTTCGTCCCTCTCGGCCGGTTTGCCTTCGTGGAGCCGGTGGTGCTCGTGCCGCTCCCCGAGGGGAGGATCGGGAGCGCGGGCATCGGGAACGCCGGCGCCGGAGGGGCCACCGAGGCGCCCGATCCGTCTGCGGCCCACGACACGTCCGCCGGAGCTCGCATTCAGGGGAAGCTTGGTGAGATCAAGAGCGAGGCTTCCTACCTCTTCCGCGGAACCGAGAGCTACCACCAACCGGCGGTGAGCCTCCAGGGCAATCTCGGCATCGACTGGTACGCCGGGGCCACGACGCGCATCCCCGGACCGGACTCTCGCCTCCGCTGGGACGGTGCGGCCGAGGCTGCCCGGGAGGAGGCCGCGGCCAGTTTCGGGCTTCTGCACATCGAGGAGGGCACCTCCCGGCAGTCGCTTACCCTGCGCATCGAAGGGTTGGTGCGCCCATGGAAGGAGTGGAGCGAAATCGATGCGCGTTTCGCTCACGCGGCGGCGGAGGGCGAAAGCGCCGGACCAGCGGCGGCGACCGCAATGAACGCCGGACCCTACGGGCTCGAGCTCTTCGGCGAGGTCGTGTGGCAACCCGCGCAGACCCTTCAGTTCTACCTCCGGCAGGTCGCCTCACCGATAGACGCGTCGGGTCTTTTTGTCCCGGGGGCTGCGTGGATGCCCCACGACGGGCTTACGCTCTCGCTTTTCGCGGCGCTGCAGGCCGGCGAGGTCTCGGATGTCTATGGGTGGGAACGGGCCGGAGGGTCAACGCTCGCTACGAGCATTCGCTACGTCTACTGACGGGCGCCGGCTGCCGGGGCGCATCGCCGCCGCTGGGGTTCGCACCGACGCCGGCACTCACCGCGGCCACCGCGGGGTCAGTGCCAGGGAATCAGCGCCATTTGCGGAAGACAAGCACCTTCGTATTTAGGTACAGAAACAAGAAGGAAAGCAGCATGTAGTAGGCAAGATCTCGGGAGTCCAGGATGCCCTTCTCGAAGCTGCGAAAATGATGGTTGAGCGACAACTGATTCAGCAGATCGCCGAGCCACCGCGGCAGATTGATAACGACGTTCACCTGATTGACCAGGGTCAGCGCAAGCAGCACTACGACACCGAGGATGAACGAGGTAATCTGATTCTGCGACAGCGAGGATACGAAGAGTCCCACGGAGATGGCCGCGGCGCCAAGCAGGAGTGTGCCGATGTATTGCCCGATGATCTGGCCGGTAGCGAAGTCGCCGAGCGGGCTAATGGTCAGCGGCACCGCAAGCGTCAGCACGAGCATGAGAGCCAGCAGCGCCAGCGCCCCGAGAAATTTTCCGACCACGATCTGCGCCTCGCTGAGCGGTAAAGTGAGGAGCACCTCGGCCGTGCCCAGCTTGTTCTCCTCGGCCCAGGAGCGCATCGTGATGGCAGGCATCAGAATCACAAACACGACCGGCAGGATCCCGAAGTAGCTGCGCATGGAGGCAACGTTCTGGACGAGAAACTGCTGAATATAGAAGAACCACGACGACGTGAAGGCGAGAAAGAACACGACGACGATGTATGCGATAGGTGAGTTGAAATAGGTTGCCAGCTCTTTCCGCGCGACCGTGAGTATCGGCTTCATCTCCGCCTGCTCCGAACCATAGCATACGAAAACTGGCGACCGATACCAACCCCGTTTTGACTCGCGCACCGAAAGTGAGTAAACTACTTGCGGTTACAACTATATAGGAACCCAGGAGGCAGGACGATGGCCGACGGTACACCTGCGAAAAAGACAAGTTCACGGACCAGGCTCATAATCGGAGTGACGATCCTCGCGGTACTGCTCGCGGTGAGCATCGTCTTTGACTTCGGCGGTGCGCTGCGCACAGCACTCGAAACCATTCGGGATATGAGCATTGTCACCGGTGCGCTCGTATTCATGGTGCTTTACACGACCACGACCGTCTTTCTGGTGCCGGGCTCAATTCTCACACTGGCTGCTGGGGCAATATTCGGCGTTGTGAAAGGCACGATATTCGTGTCACTGGGCTCCACCGTCGGTGCAACGGCGGCCTTCTTCGTCGGCCGCTACTTCGCGCGTGACTGGGTAAACACCAAGATTGCCGGGCGACCGCGCTTTGCCGCCATAGACGATGCGATAGGGCGAGAGGGATGGAAAATCGTCGGGCTTCTGCGCCTCTCCCCCGTGGTGCCGTTCAGTGTGTCCAATTACTTCTACGGCATAACCAAGGTGAGACCGGTTGGCTACGTGCTTGCCTCGTGGATCGGCATGCTCCCCGGCACTCTCATGTACGTATACATCGGATCCCTTGCCGGTACGCTGGCCGCGATTGGTGCGGGGGAGGGCACCGGGTTTACGACTCTTCAATGGGTCTTCTACGGCGTCGGTTTGATCGCGACCATAGCGGTAACGATCCTTATAACGCGTGTCGCACGCCGCGCCGTCGACCGTGCCCTGACTGAGGGTGAATCCGGCGAAAGCGACTCCTCGGCCTCGGGTGAGAGTTCCGCTTCAAATTCCGGTGCGGGCGTAGCTATAGATTGACTCGAGCAGGCGCTCCACGTCGTGCTCGCGAATAGCCCGTCGACAGTTGACGGCCGCACCCGCTGCAGATATACCGGAATCCATGTCCAACCGAAGCACCGAGGTTCTTCTGTTTACACTCTTCGCGCTCACAGCTACCCCACCCCCCGCCGGCGGCGAGGATCTCTTCGACGACGACCTCGACAGAGGTGTACGGGAGGCTTACGTCGAAACCGGCCGGATTTTTCCGACCGCGGTCTTTCCCCGCTCCCGTGATTCGCTGCATCGGCTGCTGGAAGATCTCCATCCCTCGTCCGGCTCCGGGAGTTCGGCAGCGCGGGCGGCGGAGGCGCTTGATTTTCGCGAAGGGACCCTCCGCCTCCTCATCGATCTCGATCTCCAACCGGAGGCCTACCTCGAGGCCAACCGAGAGGAACTCAGCTTTCTCGAGAGCCTCGAGCGGGAGGAGCCGCTTGTGCGGTTCAACACCGCCTATGGCATCGACGGCGGTCCGCAGCTCGTCACCCAGACGGTACTGCAGCGCGAGTACGATGTGGAGCTTCCCACGAATACCCCGGTCCCTGCCGACGGAAACCCGGCACCGTTCGAGAACAACGTTCTCTACACGGGATACCTCTACCTCCCCGGGGAGTATCTTTCCACGACCTTCGGCAGGCAGCAGGTTCACTTCGGCCCATCGTCACGCTCCTCGCTCATGGCCTCCGATCGCCTTCCCTACCTCGACGCCGCGCGGTTCTCACTGACGCTCGGGCGCCTTCGCATGACACACCTCGTCTCGACTATCGAGAATACCGCCTCGGATGCCGAGGTGGACGCGGGAATGCCGGAGGTGCTCACGGGCGGTCCATGGGACTATGACGATCAGTACGCCTACGGAAAGAATATCATCTTTTATAACGTGCATTACTTCGAGTACGCTTGGGACCGGCTGCGGCTCGGCATCGGCGGGCAGATGCTGATATCCCGGCCCATGAACCAATTCCAGCTCGGAGACTTCTTCCCCGTCTTCAGCTGGCACAATGCGGACATCGTACCCAACAACATGTGCCTCGTCCTCGACGCGAGCTATGTCGCAGCGCCGGGCCTCGAGGTCTACACCCAGGCGGGCCTCGACGACGTCAGTGCCGAAACCTTTGGTGTCGCAGACAGTGAGCTGCCGACCATTCCCGCCTACATCGCGGGCCTGCGCTACCGTCGGGAGACCGACGGTCCGGCGCTTTCCGCCCTTCTCGAGGGCGGATACACGCACTACCTTTGGGGAAACTTCGACGAAGAGTTCCTGCTCAGCCGAGCGATTTATCGGCAGAACACTGACGCCGGCGCCCAAAGCATGCCGCTCACCTCTCCGTACGGGCCGGGCAGCCTGTGGGGACTGGTAGAGACCTCCGCGGCGTGGGACGCGAGAGCTGGGCGAGGGCCGGGCGCTGCGAGAGAACCGGCATTTGAGCTCGGACTCTCATACCTGATTCGGGTGGAGAACACGCGAGCCAACCTCTACGACACCCCATACCGTGCCTCCAAACGCGTCGCGAGCGCACCGCGGCGGGTGCTGCACCGGCTCGCACTTCGACCCGTCTACCGGCCGGCGCCGACGATGGGACTCTTCGCCGAGCCCGCGCTCCTCGTGGACGACGGCGCGCTCGGCTTCGAGGCAACACTGGGCTTCGCGTGGCGCTTTTCGCGCATCGGCCGGCCCTGACCGACAGTCCCTAACCGCAGGCGCCGCCACCCCGGCACGGTACTACCGGCGACTCTTCTCGGTAAGGTAGATGTGTGCGAGCTTTCGAAATGAGAAGTTCCACATGAAGGCCGCAAGCATGCTGAGTGCTTTTGCGAGCACGTAGTACATGTCGAGCTCTTCGACGAACAACACCATGAGACCGGTATGCAGCACCAGTGCCGTCCCTGCGGTCAGCACAAAGAAGAACAACTGCAGCCGGTGATGCCCGTGGTCTGAGCCCGGAAAGATCCACAGAGATAGCTAATGAAGAGACCGAACAGAAACCCGAAAACGCTCGCTCGCACGGCCCGCACGGCGAAGACCTCGACGAGGAGAATGAGCAAGCCGTAATCGCCCACTGCGGCCGAAACGCTTGCCATCCCCGAGCGGACCAGTTGCAGTATCCAATGTTCGGCCCTCTCGAAGAGAAGGCGCCAGGCCAAGTGTCTCATCGCCCCCGCCGCCCTACAACCGGACCCATATCCCGATCGGGATTCCCGCGTAGTGACCGACTCCATTCGGCTGCATCAGCATCTTCCAGCGCGCGCCGGTGTGAAGGCGTACGAAGCTGCCGAGGTTCAGGGAGAAGACCGGCCCCGCCGCGGCATACCCGAGCCACGCGAGCCCCTCCTCACGCTTTTCCCAGTCGCCTCCGCGCTTCACGATGTCGGTCCGCGCACCGCCTGCCTGCACGCTAATGCCCGCCTCGACCCTCCCGGAGCGAAGAGGTACATACTCGAGCTCACCGTACACGGGGAAAATGTGCCCGCCGACCGAGGGGTCTTCTTTGCCGGTAAGGTACCAGTATCCGAGGCCCAGGTAGGCGTTGAACCCCTCGGCGAGCAGGTCCGCATATCCGAGCGAGAACGAGGGAACGAAGGCGTTATTCACGTCGGACCACAGATCCAGCGCCGGGATGAGCGCCGTCCACTCCATGCCGACGAGTATGCGCCGCGCCGGCTTGTCTACCCGGGGGTCACGACCGTCGTCACGGCTACCGTCGTCATCCGGACCCTCCTGCGCAAAGACCGAAAACCCGACGCAGAGGACGAGCAAAACCAAAATGCACAAACGCCGACCGACGCTGCGTCGAACGGACTGTTGTTGAGATGCTGCCACGCTCCGAAGCATATCCCGCAATCAGATCGCAGGGCAAGCGCATACCCCCGGACGGTCCCGGCTCGGCGCCTCTTCGCGGAGCGCCGGCTCAGTCAGGGCATCCTGTGGCAGATTGGAGAAATGCGCTTAGAGCCGGTATCTCGGCAGCCGCGGCGTCGTCGAGCGAGCCCTCGAAAAGCACGGTCCCCTCGTGCACGAACACGATACGGTCGGCGATGCGGCGTATACTGTCGAGCTCGTGGGTGACGACGACTAGGGTCACGTCCAGCCGATCGCGCAGGGAGATCATCAGGCGGTCGAGTGCGGCGCTGTTCTCCGGGTCCAGGCCGGCGCTCGGCTCGTCGAGGAAGACGATCTCTGGGTCGAGAGCGATCGCGCGGGCGAGGGCGGCCCGCTTCTTCATGCCCCCGGAAAGCTCGGCCGGATAGAGGTCCTCGCTGCCGGGAAGATTCACCAGGCTCAGCTTTACCTCGATCATGCGGCGGATGACTTCGGCCGGTAGCCGGGTGTGCTGCTCGAGGGGAACGGAGACGTTCTCGAAGACAGTCAGGGAGTTTAGAAGCGCGCCATTCTGGAACAGCACGCCAAGCCGCTGCAGGAGGCTGTTGTAGTCAGCCTCATCGAGGGACGCAAGGTCACTCTCGAAGAGCCGTATCCGCCCCGCCGACACGGGAATGAGACCGAAAAACGACTTCAATAGCGTCGTCTTCCCGCAGCCACTTCCCCCCACGATACAGGTGATCCGGCCGGGATAGATGTCGCAATCCGCATTACGGAGGACGACGGTCTCACCGTAGGCCACTTCGAGCCCGCGTGCCTGGATGATTGACTGCTCGGGCACTGCGCCCCCTCCTCTCAGGTCAGATACGCAAAGCTGAAAAACACATCGATGACGATCACCGAGAATATCGATGCCACCACGGATTTCGTCGTCACGAGGCCAACGCCCTCCGCGCCGCCGGTTGCGCGAAAACCGTAGTAGGCGGCGACGATCACGATCTGCCAGGCAAACACGATGCTCTTGGAAAAGCCGGTGAAGAGATCGTATAGGCTCAAGACGTCGACCAACTGTCCGATAAAGGTGCGCGCGGTGAGGTCGAGATACGGCAGACTGATGGCCATACCGCCGAGGATCGCAATGACCATCGAGATCATGGTCAACACCGGCATGACCGCTGTAATGGCGAGGACTTTGGGAACGACCACGTAACGAACTGGGGACAGCCCCATCACCTGGAGGGCATCGAGCTCTTCGGTCACCTTCATGGTCGCAATCTCCGAGGCGATGGAGGAGCCGCTTCGCCCGGCGACGAGGACCGCGGTCATGAGCGGCCCCATCTCGCGAACGACGAAAAGCGCGAGCAGATTCACCACGTATATATTTGCCCCGAAGAGCCGAAGCTGTGCCGCCGATTGAAGGGCCACGATGAAGCCGATGATGAAGGACAGCAGCCCGATTATCCCGATCGACTGCACCCCAATGCGTACCGACTGGGTCACAAAAGAGCCGCGGCGGCGCTGACGGCGGCCGAATACATCGAAGAGGGCCCAGATCATGGAATCGGCGGCGACACGGATGTAATCCGTGAGGCCGCCGGCGGCGCCCCGCAGCCGCTCCTTCGAGCGCGAGAGCAGGCGCCGCGGTTGGGCCCTTGCTTTCGCCCCCTCATCGCGCGAGGTGAAGAGCGACAAGGTGTCCCGCATTCGCTCCGGTGCTCCCGCTATCTCTACGTGGGCGCCGACACGCTCGCGGATTAACTCGAGGAGCGCAACACCCGCGCTGTCGCTTCCCTCGATTCCCGAGCACCCGATGCGCCGGATGCGATCGCGATTCGCGGGAGTTATCGTTTCGGTCATGCTGCGGTAGAGAGACGGAACCGTCTCTTGTGTCACATCACCGGTCAGCTCGATGGTTGTTCCGTCGGCACTCAGACTCAAAGCTGCCATGGCTACTCGAGCTCGTCGGGGACCTTTCCGAGAAAGGCGACAACTTCCTCGGAGAGGATGCGAGAGACCGCCTCGACGAAGCTGCGCGGTTCGTCGTCGCCAAGCGCTTCCCGCCGTTCGAAGCGGTGAGCGACTATGGTGCTGCCGCTGTCGAGTTCGAGCAGAGTGAGCTCTCCGGCTACCTCCCCCTCGGCCTCCCCGCTGCAACAGTAGTGGGTGAGCGCATCGATGCGGATCATCAGCTCATAGCTGCCGTCCGCACGCCGCCCCGTCGTGACACTGCCGAAATGGGCGCTGCGCTCCACGCCTTCGCGCGCCAGGTTCGCGACCGCCGTCGCAGGTGAAACCGCCCAGAGGTCGCCGCTACGGTAGCGCACGAGTGGCCCTTCGAGACGCTGCAGCAGCTGCCGCCGGTCGAACATCGGCGCCACTTCGGCATCCTGTACGATTACCGCCGGGCCCTGCCCGCCGGCCTCCACAGCTTCGCCCTCGCCTCGGGCTTCGGCTCCGTCCGCAACCGGGGGCTCAGGCAGTGACCCAGGAACCGAAGAGTCGAACTCGAGCACGTAGTAGTTGGTCGGCTCGCTGGACGGAGAGAGACACCCCGACAGCAGCAGCGCGGACATGAAAACGAGCAGGCCGAATGGAACGATTCGTGACTTCAATGTCGGCTCCATAGTGCGCGCCTCATGCGTCGACCTCATCTTGGCCCCTATCGTATCAGCCTCGAGGGGTCTTCGCTGATGGTAATGGCGAAGTTGTTGAGGTACTCGAGGGTCTCTTCGAGGAGAGCCAGAGAATCAAGAAGCCCGTCCTCCCCGGCCGCCAGGACAGACTCTATGTTGCGGATGCTGTCCTCCGTCTGTGCGACGGTGCGGTTGAGGTTTTCGAGAAGACCGCGCAGATCGTTCCCGCCGGTGCTGTCGGTGAGCTGCGAAACGGCGACGTTGAGCTCAGAGGCGGTGGCGGAGAGCGTTTCAGCGGCCGCTTGAATCTCGACAACGGTTTGCGATAGGGGACCGCGGGTCTCCGCTACGAAGCCATCTACGTTCCGCATGATGCGGCTGATGCGTCCGCGATTCTCACGAAGTATCCCAGCAATATCCCGCAGGGCCGACTCCACCTCCACTCGATTCTCCTCACGCAGAAGCTCGGAAATACGAAAGACGACAAACTCGAGCTCATTGGCGATGTTGGTTGCGGGCTCGGTCAGCCGATCGAGCGTGGAGGGTTGGGCGGGAATGTTGGAGCGGGGAGGCAGCTCACCCGCCTCCGCGGTGGCGCCGAAGAGCTCTATCTCTCGCAGTCCGGTGATGCCGACCGGTACGAGCCGCGCCTTTACGTCTTCTCGCAGCGGCACGTCGTCACGGATGGAGACCTGCACGACAACGTGATCCAAAGACGCGCCGCCGAACTCGACGCCTTCAACCGAGCCCACCGCGAGACCGTTGTACCTCACGGTGCTGCCAATCTCCACGCCGTTCACCGATATTTCCCGGAAATCAATGAAGTACGCAGAACGGCTCTCAAAGGCTGTCTGTCCGGCGATGAGCGCGACGAAGCCCAGGATCGCCACGAATCCCAGCGCCAGGAAGAGCACCACCCGTATTTTTTCCGCCCTTGTAGCCACTCTGAGAATGTAGCAGACTTCTACCGGGTTTCCAACTGTGCGCCCCTACTCTGTATGCCCCGACGTATGTAAACGGAATATGAGTACGGCCGACCACGTCCGAAGTAGATCGTCACGGGGTGATAGTAGTCGTCGAGAAACCGCCGCTCAGTAGGCAGTGGCACGGACGAGCGGCGGTGCGCCACCAGGCTCCGTCGCGCAAGGATCCGCGAGGCGGCGGCAGCGTAACCGGGTTGCTCGCCCCCGATCACCAGCGTCAGCCGATCCGCCAGCTTCCGGTAGCGCGCATCCGTCGGGTGGTCTTCGGGTTCCGCGCTCTCCTTCCACCACTTGCGCGCGTAGGCCTTCAGTGTGGAGCGCCGAATCGCCGGGGGAGGCGAATAGCTCCCGCCACCGTAAAAAAAACGCTCGTAGTCGAACTGCGCCTGACGGTTCTCCGCAAGCCAATTCTTCATCTTACCACTCGCCAACCTGATCAGCGCATCGCGCCAGGATGCAACGGCTCCCGGCAGATCCTCGAGACCATGATAATGGAGGTGATCCCAGCCGCCGGCCTCGCGAACATGCACGGCGCCGCCGGCCGGCGGGGAAAGCCTGTAGCGGACGTGCACGTGGTCCAGGCCCTCGGGGCCTACCGAGTCAACGTAGCCTTTGTGTTTGATATGAGTGATGTGGGTCGCGAGGAGTGGAAACACGGAGCGCGAAAGATAGCCACCGTATCGTTTGGCCTTCTCCGCGCCCCAGCGCTCGAGGGTCTCGTCGGCCACTACAGGCGCCCGCAGCCGCGTTCCCGCCTCCGAGACTGCGGCCCCCGAGACTGCGGCCTCCGCTGCCGGCCGTTCCAGACCCGGGCTCGCGCACCCCGAAAGGAGGGCTCCGATCACGCCGCAAGTCGCCCACAGGAGGGCGTCCCCCCGGCGACGCCTGCCCCGGGTCACGATCCCGACGCGAGAGCGGCGCGAACCTCCGCAACGAACTCGCCGATCGGACGCCGCACGCTCAGGTCGGCCTCTCCGTCGAGCGGCGTCTCCGACAGGGTGACGATGAGGAGCGCCGCCCCGTTTCGTTTGGCCACCTCGGGAATAGCGGCGGCCGGATACACCACGAGCGTGGAGCCGAAGACCACCATGCAGTCGCAGCCTCGGGCGAGCTCATCGCCGCGCTCGATGGTTCGCGGATCGAGTTGCTGGCCGAATGAGATGGTATCCGGCTTTAGAAGCCCGCCGCACTGCGGGCAGCGCGGCACCCCCTGCTCAAGATTGAGCGACCGGAACACCTCGTCGGAGTCGACTCGATATGAGCACGACAGACATGTCGTTTCGAGGGTATTGCCGTGGAGATTGACCACGCTCTCGGGCGGGAGGCCGCTCTTCTCGTGCAGGCCGTCAATGTTCTGCGTGACCACGCCGAGGAGGCTCCCGCCGCGGTGGAGATCGACGAAGAACTCATGCCCCGGATTGGGGAGGGCGTCACGTATGGCCGGCCAGGTTTCCGCCTTGCGCTGCCAGTACAGACGCCGCTTCTCGGGGTCGTTCACGAACTCGTCGAAGTACACCGGCTGAAAGCGATTCCAGATTCCGCCCTTGCCCCGATAATCGGGGATCCCCGACTCGGTGCTGATGCCGGCCCCCGTGAAGCCGACCACGCGCTCGGAGCGTGAGACGATATCGACGAAACGATCGATTTTCGCATTCATTGTCTTCAACTCTCGCACACATATGCTATCATAGCGCAGACTCCACATCCACCGGAGGGAACATGCTCATTGTGCTGCTGAGTGACTTCGGCGTGTCGGACTCGTACGTCGGTGTCATGAAGGGTGTCATGTCCGGTCTCGCGCCGAACATTCATCAAGTGGACCTCACTCACGACGTGCCGGCGTTCGATGTCCTTGCCGGCTCGTACCTGCTGTATTCGGCCTGGAACTATTTCCCCAAGTGCAGCGTATTCCTGGCCGTCGTCGATCCGGGCGTCGGCACCGCGCGGCGGGAACTGGTCGCATCAAGCGGGGGCAAAGTGCTCATTGCACCGGACAACGGGATCGTCTCCCTTCTCAAACGCATGCACCCGGATACCCGCTGTTTCCGCGCGCGGCAGGACCTCCTGGAGCAGATCCGACTCGAGAAGCCGGCCTGGGCCAATACGTTCGACGGCCGCGATGTGTTCTCCCCGCTTGCCGCCCTTGCCGGGGCCGAGGGCCTCGTGCGGGTCCGCGGAGCAGAGGTGAAAGACCCGGTTCTCATCGATGACGTACGTTCCGCCGCGGACACCTCCAACGCGACGCTCAGCGGCAAGATCATGCATATCGACCACTTCGGGAACTGCATCAGCTCGATCCATTATCAGGATGCACGCGCGCTCTACGGCGGCGACGGCCCTGAGGGCGCAACATTTCGCGTTCGCGTGGGTAACGGCCTGGAGGTCGCCGGCATCCGCTCGACCTACTCCGATGTCGAGCCGGGGCAGGCTGTCGCCTACTGGGGAAGCGTCGGGTTCCTCGAAATCGCCGTACGAAACGGCCATGCGGGCTCTTCCCTCGGTATTAATCGCGGTGACACGGTGATGGTGAGTCCATAGCGGAAAACGAAACCGGCGTCACTCTGCGCCCGGACCGGGCGAGAAGGTCTTGGTGCGCAGCGAGCCGAGATAATGGTCGGCCAGGAAGCCCAGCGGTTTTGTGGCGATCTCGAACTTCTCGGAAAGCTCGGCCAGCACCGGGCGGGCTTCGTCGGCGTCGGGGTCCGGTAGGCGGGCGGCTTCCTTATAGAAGTACTTGCCGCATTCTTGGTAGTCCTCGATGCGTTTTTTTTCGCGGTTTCGCACCACGCGTCGTGTGCCTCCCTCTCCGGCCACCGTCGGCAAGAGGTACTCCGGAAAGATGCTCACCGTGAACAGGCAAAGATCCGCGATTCGTTTGTAGACGGCGAACCTGTGCGCCTCGTCGGCGACCTCGCCAAAGCGTATCAGGCTCTCCACGTCGAAATCGCTGAATGAGTACCGACGCCAGATTCCGGGCCTCACAGGGATGGTCACCGATACGGATCGGACCCGTGAGAACGAGGAGAGCATCCCCGAGAGGTACACCAGTACCGGCTTCTGCGCGAGCAGCTCGAGAATGAGCTTCGTGTCGAAGATCACCATCATCCTGTTCGTGCTCTTCTCGAAGGTGAACGGACGTGTTCGCAGGTCTTCGCGGGCACGGATCAGAAGCACCGCAAAGAGAAGTCGCGGAGTGAGGTCGACGATAGGCTCGGGATTTTGAAGAAGATGATCCGCGAGCGACGGGTCGGCAACCATGCCGTCGACGATATCCTCGTCTTCGCGGAGCATGGCAACGACCCGGTCTACGTCGACCCGCTGCGGCATGAAGAATCCTGCCAGGAATCGGAGATCTTTCTCGTCGAAGTCCCACCGAGGCTGCATCTCATACCCTCCCCGTCAAATATCGTCACAATGCCCTCGGTTCGCCAACAGGCTTCCGAATACTGACCGCGAGCCGCCATCGGCTGTTGACAGGAGGCAGTCCCGGTCCTACAATATAGATAAAATCCGTGGACATACTTGCGCAAATCGCAGATCCACTCCAAGAGGAGACTACTATGAAAACAAAGGTCGATGCAGATCTCTGTACGGCATGTGAGCTATGCACCAGCACGGTGCCCGAGGTGTTCCAGATGGGCGATGAGGTGGCCGAAGTCATCGTTGACGAGGTTCCGTCGAATCTGGAGGACGCGGTGAAGGAAGCGGCCGAAGACTGCCCCGTGGAAGCCATCACCGTCGAGTAACATTCACTGCGTTTGGCACCACACATACCGGGACGGTCCACGCGGCCGTCCCTTTTTTTGTATCTTTAGGCCATGCACGACGCCATGCACGTGATAGAAGATGCTTCCCGCGTGGACGATATCCTCTCGACCGAGGGCATCAAGCTGCTATATCTCTCGCGACCCGATTGCGGCGTGTGCTCCGCCATGAAGCCGAAAGTAGCCGCGATGCTCCAGGACTTTCCTCGGATCGAGGCGTACGACATAGACCTCGACAGGTTTCCCATCCTCGCCGGCCGCTTCGAGGTATTCACCATCCCAGCCGTGCTCGTCTACGCGGAGGGTCGGGAGTTCATTCGTGAAGCTCGTTACTTCAGTGTCGAGAAGCTCGCCGGCCGCATACACCGCTACTACGAGCTCATGTACTCACCGGCGTAGTTCGCCCAACGGGGGTCATGTTTTGACGAAGAGGCTCAGGAGAACACCGATCCCGGCTCTTCTTCGAGCTCGAGGCCGTAGCGTTTGCGCGGGAAGGTTCTAGCGACGGCCACGGCGTTGCGCTTTTCGTTGAATACCACGCCCTGGTTCCAGTATTCCACGGCCGCGAACATAGCGTTGCCGCCGTCATGCTCGTCGCTCTCCTCGGTTGCAAAGGAGACGTAGTGCTCCAGCTTCTCGAAATCTCGTTTTTCGAGACACGCGTTTCGCTCGCGGTTGAACCGATTCCACTCTTCGAGTCGCTGGAACCCCGGGCCCTCGTCCTGGATGATCAGGTGCGCCCAGTCTTCGCGAAAGCTGAACCACACACGCACCAGCTTCTCGGGATCACTTCGGTTGCCATGCTTGACCGCGTTTTTGATGAGCTCGGAAACCTGCTGCTCGAGGATATGGAGCTCTTTCATCTCCGGCGGCGCCTTCTGCACTATCAGTAGCGTAAAGTAGCGGATTTGGCGAAAGTCGCTCGGGAACGACTTTTCGAACATTCCCGTCGTATCGAACAGCCTGCTTTGTTCGTCCACAATGAGTTGGTCCGGCATGATGGCACCTCTACTCTCCCGTCTTCAGTCGCCTGATCGCAACGGTTTCGTCTTCCACGATATCGAAATAGTCCATGAGCTTTGTGAGCTGAATAACTTGTCGGACTGTCCCCTTGACGTTCGCCAGGAGCATCCGCTTCCCCTGCTTTTTGATGGTGGAGTGAACCTGCATCAGCGCGCCGATCCCGGTCGAGTCGATATAGGTCACGCTGTCAACGTTGATGACGTAGTCACGGATGCCTTTATCAAGCATCTTCTTTACGACGGCTTTCAGCGAGTGCGCGTTGTACAGATCCATCTCGCCACTGATGTCCACTACATAGATCGAACCGGCGCGTCTGAGGCGTATATCCATGTTCCGAAACGCCACCCGTGCCTCCTTATCGCACTTTCATTGCGAGCATGGTCTGATCATCGTGCCTCCGTGCGTTCCCAACGAATGCCTGGAGATCCGCCATCACGTTGTCTACGAGTTGCTGTGGTCCCGCGTCGGGAGCCCGCTTGATAGCCTCTTTGAGCGACTGCAGTCCGTACTGCTGCCCCTGCTCGTTCATCGCCTCCACCATGCCGTCGGTATAGAGCACGAGCAGGTCACCCGGATCCACCGTGAAGCGTTTCTGCGCATACTTCGCCTCCCGCTCGATCCCGATCGGAAGGCCCTCGGTGTCGACCTGAACGAGTTGTGCCGTTTTACGCCGGTACACGAGCAGCGGGTGATGAGCGGCGTTGGCATACGTGACCTCCCGACTGCCTTGATCGTAGATCAGGTAGCCCATCGTCGCATAATGGTCGAGATCGATACTCCCTGTTATACCTCGATTGACCAGGCCCAACACGGCCGCCGCTTCCCGCTTGGGCGAGACGACAAGGTGGAGAATGGACCGTAGCATCACCATGACCATGGCGGCCGGGATCCCCTTGCCGGCCACGTCCGCGACGACGATGGCAAGACGTCGGCCGTCCAGCGAGATAACATCGTGATAGTCGCCGCTTACGCCTTTTGCCGGAACCGTCACCGAAGCAAGGGATCCGTTTGAAAACGCAGGCGAGTTACCCGGAAGGAGCTTGCTTTGGATTTCGGCGGCGATGTCAAGCTCGGTCTCCATCTCACGCTTTTCGAGTACTTCCAGGTATGTATGGATGTTGTCGATAGTCACCGACGCGTACTCGGCAAAGGTGCGCAGGTGCTCGAAGTCCCGCTCGTCGAAGAACTGCTTCTCGCCACGTTTGAGCGTTGAGATCACGCCGAGGACACGGTTCGCGACGATGAGGGGAACGGCAATGAGTGAGCTGACGTACAGCACATCGTCGGCCGCGTTACCGGAAACGCGAGGATCCTCAGCTGCGTTGGAGATCAGGACAGGCTCCGCCGATCTGACTGTTTCGCCGAGAACCGTCTCTCCGATGGGAATCGGGGTCTCCGCAAAGTGACGCTTGATGCTCCCGGTGGTCACCCGAGCGATATCCGGCACGGGGTAGAGGGGTGGGTAGATGCCTTGTGTGGCACGCACACGCAGGACATCCTCGTACTCGTCCACGAGAAGGATTGCACCGGCGTCTGCACCGAGATTCCGCGAGGCGGCGTTCACGATGATGTCGAGCACCTCCGACATCTCGATCCGTCGCGATATGGCACTCCCGAGGTTCTTCATAAAGTCGAACATCGACTCGAGGTTCGCCGCAAAATACGCAACCGATTCACGCTCCTGCTCGTGAAACCAGCGATAATAGGCGATGATGACCACTCCGTGAGCGAAGTAGGAGGCGGGCAGCAGCACCTGGTGAACCAGCGGCGCCTCGTAGCCATAGAGAAGCAGCACAAGATGGCTGAGAGCCAGGGCGGAGATCAGCACGAAGCGGGTGCGAAGCACCACCCGCGCGTTCTCGTTTGTTACCGGTGAAACCAGTCCCAGCGAAACTGCAAGATAGAGGACGTTGGCCTCGATCCACAGGCCGTAGTGAAACACTCCGACGTCGACCGGGGCATCGAGAAACCTGTTGGTAACGGTGGCGACCACCGCGAGTAGGTTCAGAACGATATAGACGCGGTCGGTGACAGTCCAGCCGGTAAACGTTTTGAGCCACAGCAAATACGCTACGATGACTACAAGGGCAGAGAGGGGCAGAAAGAGCGGGATGCCCGTGAGCGCGAGGGCCAGGTCTCGCGCGAGCAGAATCCCGAGCACCGCGGCAAGCGGCCACAGCCCCTCACGGCCGGTCATGGACGACGACAGCGTTCCGACCCGGTAGAGGATCAGGGCAAGCAACAGGAGTACGAAGAGCTTTGGCCAGAAAAGTGCGAGTTCCATGCCTCAGGATTTCTCTTTCTTCTCGAGCTCGCGCAACACAGTACCGAGATTCGCCAGCATGCGGTTGAAGGAGGCCGCGAGGCTGCCAACCTCGTCACGTCTTCTCACGGGGATCTCCTGCACTTCGACCAGACCCCGGCTTGCTTTGTCGACGAGCACGGTGAGCTCCTCGATCGGTCGCGTGACCTGAGAGCTTACGAACAGACCCAGACCGAGGGAAGCCACGATCACCACCCCCACGGCGATCACGAGCAGTCGTCCGCTGTCCTGTACGGGAAGCAGTATTTCCGCCTGGGGCACGATTGTACCGAGCGACGCACCGATGGACGGGATGGGTGAGTACACGAGATAGTTGCGCTCGCCTTCCTGATCCTCGTAGCGCGCGATGCCGCTCTCCCCCTCGATCATGCGCGATACGATGCCGGCAAATGCCCGGTTCTCGACCTCGAGGAGATTGTCGGTCGCGAAGCTCCGGTTCCAGTTCGCCGCCGCCTCGGCTTCCTCATCCGGCCCGGCTTCCGCCATGCCCGGCCGCACGAGTGCCGAGCCCTCATCGTTAACCAGAAAAGCTTCATGATCGTAGCCGAGGTCGATCTCGAGGATATCATTCTGAAGGGTGGTCAGAAGCACATCATAGCCCACCGCTCCGATGAGCCCGCCGTCGGCGCCGTTGACCGGGGCGACCGCGCTGACGGTGAGATCCTTGGTGTTGGCATCCACATACAGCTCGGTCCATGTCGGCTCTTCGGCCCGTTCGGCGCTCTCGTACCAAGGCCTGGTGCGCGGATCGAATCCCTCCGCTTCTTCGAGGATACCGACAACTTCCGCGTCATCGATGACGGTAACGCCGCTTGCGGAGCCCATGTAGCCGAGGGTAAGGTAGGGATTGTGTGCGACCGTAGTATCGAGGATGCGGCCGACGCGCTCGAGGCGAGGAAGCTCATCGGAGAGTTGCGAGCGCAGCTCCGGCGAGCCGTACGTGCCGCCGGTCCACGGCAGAAGCAGGCGCCCCTCGTCGGCGGATGAGATCTCGGAGGCCGGGAGCGCGTAGATCTGCTCGGCAAACGCGGCTGTGGCCTCTGTCTCCTGCTGAATACGGCGGAATATCGTGTCGTAGAAGAGCGTCTTCTCCTCGACAATCCTGGTCAACTGTTGCTTGGCCTGCTCGAGCAGTGCGTTTTGCTGCTGCACCAGCGCAACCGAGCCTACAACAACAAGCGAGATGAGCGGAAGCAGAACGAGAACAATTGTAATCCGAGCCTTGATGGACAGACTGCGCAGCATAACGGCCACCCTTGCACGATGCGTGTGTCACTGCATTCTAGGGCCTTCAGCGCGCGCGGTCAAGTCGCGCCTTTTTGTAATTTTGAACGCTTACTCTGCAGTTTCGGAAAGATTTTGAACGACTTCGTCGCAACCCCCCTGAAATAGGCGAAGGATTCGACTATGCTACAGTACAGGCAGCCCTGTTTTCTCTTGGAAGGGGTTCTCGAAGTAAGAAAGTCACAACAATAATACCTCGGGGAGTGGGTGTATGCCGCGGAACCAGCGGACCGGTGTCATAGAGGTTCCTATCCGTGTGGTCTTCAGCGATGATGGGGTCACATATTTCCTACATAAGAACCACCGCCTTCAACGGCTCCGGCTGTCCGATACCAACGACGAATACGGCCTCAAACTTGCCGACTTCTCGGCAGCAACGGTTCAGAAGCTTCTGGTTTCGGGATACGTCTCAAAGTTCGAGTTGCCTGTCTCCGACATAACCGCGCGGCGAAGCGGCATCATCGATCTCACCAAGCTTCTGACCTACGGGATGCTCTACCGGCAGTTCGACTCCGTCATCTACGAAATGATCGTAAACTCCGACGTGGTGCGGCACTGGAACCGACGCAATGCGCGTAATCCCATCGACTTCCAAACACCCGTCAACACGAAATACCTGGAGTCACTGCTGAACCGGAATGTGCACGGCGTATCGGACGTGCGCCGGGAACTAATGGATCCGATACAGGAGCGCGTTCGGCTCGACCCGCGCCTCATCGACCAGGAAAAGCGTACACGGCTTCTGACCGCCGAGCGTTATCTGGACCACATGAACCCGCTGTCGTGGTTCATCCTCAGCGTCTATCGTGGATCGAAACCCTATAATGAACTCGTCCCGCGGCTGCGGGAGGAGCTCATCGCCTATCTGGAAAAAGTCAGCATCGGCGAGTATCTTGCGCTGCTGTTACTCGAAATCCTGACCAACACGACCGTCCATGCTCGTATCGACGAGGTCGGGGAAGAGGCTAACGACGAGATGTACATTCTTTTCAAGGTGAAAAAGCATCCGAATATCGAGCATGACCGGGGGCGACTTCACGTGATTATCGCGAACGACAAAGCGAACTTCGACGAAGTGCAGAGTGCGATCCGCGAGAAATCGAAGACCACGGTTCGAGAGAAAAGCCTCAGCGATTTCTACGAGGCCGAAAGCGGGGGAGAAACCGCTATTGATCTGGGCCTCTACTATCTCTCATTCTTGCAGGAAGCCTGCCGGGACGTGAACATCCACTTCCAGTCGTTCGTTCATCAGATGGAGGGAAGCGGCCAGACACTCGTCAATCTAGTCC
>JAAAOR010000063.1 GCA_009908735.1 Spirochaetota bacterium
CGCAGGAGTCGGCGGATGTTGCTCTCGCCACTGTAGTAATTGCGATTGAAAGAGATCAGCGTGTCGAGGGCGGCTTCTTCGAGCACGGCGCGGACATTCCGCAACAGCATGCCGGCAAACGCGAAGTTGTCGGGGTTATCGAGCGACTCGGGGAAGATCAGCCCCACGGTGCTGTTTCGCCGGGTCGCGAGGCTCTTTGCGCTCATGTTGAAGTCGAAACCGTAGCGGCGCGCAAGCTCTTTGATTCGCTCTCGCGTCGTCTCCGAGATGGCCGGATTGTCGTTGAGGCTGCGGGACACCGTGGAGAGGCTCGTCCCCGCCATACGGGCCAGATCTTTCATGGTAATGCGCTCACGCACGGCTTACACCTCCGCGGACTGCGGGCGGTCGTGCCGAGCGTCCCTCGCTCTCAACCGCCGAACGCTGTTTGCAAGCGATTGCAACCATCTCAGCGCAGAAAAGCTTCAGGTCATCCACTGCAAATCTGCTGAACAAATGTCGGTAAACTTTTAACATACAGCGGTTTAGCATATACCTTTGCAGAGATATGTAGACTTCGTCCGGTGCGGTGACGACTTTGGGCGCAAGCGCTTGCATTAAATTCAGGTTACACCCGCGCCGGCGTGCGGTCAAGGGCCAGTTCCCAAACCGGCCCGATTTTTGCTATCGTAAAGGGCGCCAATCGCCCGTGCAGAGGAGCATCATGTGACGGCACAGTACAAACGCGCGCTGCAGGTCCCCCAGGGAACTGAGGCGTTCTATCTCGAGGAAGCGTACCGGCACCGTCGCCTCTCGGCGGCAATCGAGGAGCGCTTTCTCCTGTGGGGATATCTCCCCGTCCAGACACCCTCGTTCGACTTCTATGACGTGTACACGCCCCTCCTGCGCGAGGAGGACGCGCGCAGCATATATCGCCTCATCGATCGCGAGGGTGACCTGCTGATGCTCAGATCCGACATCACCCTCTTTCTCGCAAAGCAGATGGGGTTGATCCTGCGCCCGGGGGACCTGCCCTCGCGCGTCTTCTACGCCGACAGTATTCTCCGCCACCAGGCGGCCGAGGACATCTCCAAGAACGAGTTCTTCCAGATCGGGGCGGAACTCATCGGAAAGCCGGGAATGGAGGCGGATGCCGAGATCGTTCTCATGCTTCTCGATGTGCTCGAGCGTGTCGGAGTCGGCGGGTTCTTCGTGCATCTCGGCTGTCGCTCGCTCTTCGACGCCGGTTTCGCGGGCGCGGATGACGACTCACGCCGCCAGGCGCGTCGCGGCGTGCGTCTGCGTGACTGGAACGCCGTCCGCGCGGCCCTCGAGGCCCTCGACCGCGACGGTGCAGAGATCGATGCCCTTCTCGAGCTCTATGCGTTCATCGGGAATCTCCACGAGCTCGAGGAGCTGCTTGGCCGGATCTCGCAGGATCTCAATGAGGCCGAGCGTGCGGCAATCAAGGAAACGCGAGCACTCTATCTTCTCCTCGACAGCCTCGGCGCCGCCTCCCGACTGCGGCTCGATTTTTCGGAGATCGGCAATCAGCCCTATCACTCGGGCGTGGCCTTCCAGGTGTACATGGACGGCCTCGACAGCGCGGTTGCCGCCGGGGGACGCTACGACGGGCTACTCTCGGTGTTCGGCCTCGACGCCCCGTCGGTCGGCTTCTCACTGATGTTGCGAAAGATCCAGGATCACCTCGAGATCGATCACGAGCTGTTCTCTCCCCCCGAAGCGGAGACGGCGCCGGGCGAGGACTTTGCCGCGCGAGTGCGTGCAGCCCGCTCGATGCGCGCCGAGGGAAGGACGACCATCCTATGAGCACCACGTCCGGAGCACCACTGACCCTCGCACTCCCGAAGGGCCGGCTGTTCGATCAGACACAGGATCACTTCGCCCGTCGGGGGATTCACTTCGACGTCGAGAAGCGCAAGCTCGTCGCCTATGACACCGAGGGCCTGCTCAAGATCATTCTCGTCAAGAATAGTGATCTCCCTGTCTACGTGAATCACGGCATTGCGGGGCTCGGCATATGCGGCGCCGACGTCATATACGAGTCGGGGCAGTCCTTCTTCACCCTCCACGAGTTCGACTACGGCTCGACCACGATGTGCCTCGCCGCGCGTCGCGATCACGATCCGCAGGAGGATCGGGGTCATATGACCGTCGCTACGAAGTTCACCCGCTACGCACGGGACTACTTTCACCGGCAGGGGATCCCGGTCGAGGTGATCAAGCTCAACGGATCGGTTGAGCTCGCGCCGGTGCTCGGTCTCGCGCCGTACATCGTGGACCTCGTGGAGACAGGGTCAACATTGAAGGCGAACGACCTCGTCGTACGCGAAGAGCTCGAGCGTATCAACGTTCACCTCATCGCCAATCCGGCGTACTATAAGTTCCACTATCGCCGCGTGAATGATTTCCTCAAGCGGCTGCGCAGCGAACCCGAGGAGTAGCTATGGCAACACGACATGCGGAGGTAACCCGCGAGACGAAGGAGACCCGCATTTCGGTGGGACTCACCCTCGATACGCGCGAAGACATCGAGATCGACACGGGCATTCAGTTCTTTGATCACATGCTACACGCGATGTCGTTCCACGGCGGATTCAAGCTGGTCGTGAAGGCCGACGGCGACACCGACGTCGACCCGCATCACGTGGTAGAGGACGTCGGCCTGGTGATAGGAGACTGCTTCTCCCGGATTCTCTCCGATTCGACGAATCTCGTCAGATTCGGCCAGGGGATCGTGCCGATGGACGACGCCCTCTCGGAGGCCGTCGTGGACGCGGGCGGACGCCCGTACCTGGTATACGAGGCCGATTATCCCCAGGCATATTCCGGCGGCTTCCAGATGGCGCTTTTCGCCGAGTTCTTCTGGGCGCTGTCGGTGCGCTCGCGCTGCAACCTCCATCTACTGTGCCGGTACGGCAACAACAGTCATCACATGGTCGAAGCGCTCTTCAAGGCCCTCGGCATAGCCCTCGCCCGCAGCTTCAGCGAGCGTGCAGACGCGACGGGGATGTCGACGAAAGGCGTCATTTGATTCTCTCGATCTCAGACCGTATAATAGAGCAACTGGTCGATGGAAAACGTAAACACAAAACTCCCACCGGCACCCGGTTTCATCAAAGTCAGCTCGGACCAACTCCCCAGCTTATCGCCGGAGAAGCGAAGTGCCCTCATCCGAAAGGGCAATGAGCTCTACAACCAGGGCAAACTGGCGGACGCCCAGCGCATCTTCCTTACTGCGCGCTACTCCGACGGGCTCATACGACTCGGAGAGCAGTATCGCAAGAAGCAGAAACCGCTGGAGGCGTTTCGAATGTTCTGGCAGGCTGGTGACACCGCCCGCTCGGATGCCATGATCGAGAAGATGGCGGGCGTCGTGCGTCACTGGCTGCATGAATCGAGCGAGGAATGACGGAACATAATCTGAACCCGGACGAGGGCACTCCGCACGAGGAGCCCGGATCCAAAGCCCATATCGCGCGTCTCTCTCAGGAAGGCTATCAGCTTCTTCGGGAAAACTACCTCTCCGATGCTGAACGCCTCTTTCGCGAGATCCTCGAGCATGACACCGAGAATAACTACGCCCTTGTCGGGCTCGGCGACTCCGCTCGCAAGCGCGGCGACTGCCGGGAAGCGGTGAAACACTACCGCCGATGCCTCGAACATCATCCCCGCAACAACTACGCCCTCTTCGGGCTCGCCGACTGCTACAAGAACATGAGGCAGTTCCATCGCGCCATCGAGGTGTGGGAGCAGTACCTCGAGCACGATGATGAAAACGTGACGGTGCTCACAAGAGTCGCCGACGCGCACAGGAAGGTTCGCAACTTCGACCGCTCGAAGGAGCTCTACGACCGCGTTCTGTCCATCGAGGAGAACAACGCCTACGCGATAATCGGGCTCGCGCACCTGCACTACGATTTCAAGGACTACGAGAGTGCGCTGTACTACTGGAACTGGATGTTGCGCATAAGCGGGCCCCGAGTCGATATCCGCGTTCTCACCTCCATCGGCAACTGCTACCGCAAGCTCAAACGCTTCGATACCGCGGTGGAGTTTTTCAATCGCGCCCTTGAGCGTGAGCCAAACAACTTCTACGCGCTGTTCGGACTGGGAGACTGCTACCGCGGCCTCGGCGAGCCGGAAACCGCCCTCGAGTACTGGAACCGCATCCTCGCACGCGATCCGAAGAACAAGGTGATTCTCACTCGCGCCGGCGACGCCTACCGCGCAATCGGACGTCCCGACACTGCGAAAGAGTACTACGAACAGGCGCTGAACATTGAGTTCGACGCCTACGCCGTTCTCGGTCTCGCACTGCTCAACATGGACGTCGGAGACTACGCGCGGGCAATGGAGTCTCTCGAAGCTCTTGTACAGTCCGCCCCGAAGAATGCCCGGGTCTATGAGACTCTTGCCGAATGCTACCTGAAGGCGGGCCGTCGGCGTGATGCCGTCAAGCTTCTCGAGAGTTTCCCGCAACAGGGAAAGCGCAATCGACGTATTACGGACATCCTCGAGCGTATCCGTGGCGACCGAGACTGAACCTGCAAACCGGGCGATTCTTGCTGCACGCCTTCCCGAGGAGATCGTCACTGCCGAAAGCGTACCGGGCCCCGTACACGCCCGTGTCCTGTTTCAGGCCGCACACAGCAGACTTGGCGGGGGAGAGGCGCGACAGTTCCGCCGCCTGCTCGATGCCCATCGCAGTCTCCTCCAGGGGCGGAACGCCGAGGTCGAACGTACCGTCCGGGACCATGCGGGGAACGTGAAGCTCAAGCTGCGCTTGGGTGACGGCGCTGCCGTGGAGACCGTTGTGCTCCTCGATCCCGGTTCCTCCGGGGCCGGCTCCGGCCCCGGAACCAGGCGCCGCCAACCGAGGCGCACACTGTGCCTGTCGACGCAGGTCGGCTGCAGTATGGGCTGTCGGTTCTGTCGGACCGGCCGACTCGGCCTCCGACGGAACCTCACCACCGAGGAGATCGTGGAGCAG
>JAAAOR010000080.1 GCA_009908735.1 Spirochaetota bacterium
AGCGCACGAGCGGTAATCCGGACGCTCGAGTGTGCCGAAGACATAGTAGAGGAGATCGACGCACTTCTGCCGGTGGACATCCTGGTCGTGTCGTTCGGACCGATGATCCGCGGATCCGTCGCGGAAACGGAGACCGAGTCCTGGCGGCACATGGCGGAGTTGAACCTCGTGATGCCGTCGGCCGCAATCAGCAGGTGTCTGCCGACGATGAAAGAGCGGAACTTCGGCCGTATTCTGGTTTTCGGCGGTACACGCACCGACCGTATTCGCGGATACGAGACCATTGCGGCATACGCTGCGGCCAAGACCGGGCTTGCAAGCGTGGTGAAGTCGGGGGCACGGCAGACGGGGAGCTATGACATCTGCATCAACGCGTTGTGCCCGGGATACGTCGATACCGAGTACTACGATGATGTGGAACGTGAGCAGGCGGCACGTGCAGCGCCGGGCGGGCGAATGGTAGATCCTGCGGAGATTGCCGAAATTGCCGGCGTTCTGCTGAGCCGGCGCAATCGGAGTGTGACGGGTGCTATCATCCCGATTGACGGTGGCTTAGGATGAGGATTTGAGGTTTGACAAAGGCTGTGCCGACAAATAACATAAGGGCGATGCGCTCATCTAAAAATCGCGGGCCTGCATCTGTCTCTGTAGAAGGGGAGCTATGAGCAACAACGAGATCGTTCCTGGCTTCGATGAGGAAAAGGACGAAAGTCTCAAAATCAGGCTGCAAAAAATCGACTCCGTCGAGGGATGCCTCGTCCTTTATCTTACCGGGTACATCGACACGTACAATTCGAACTTTTTCCAGAAGCGCGTCAATCGTGCCGTGGAAGCCGGGTACACCAAGCTGATCTTTCACTGCAGCGGGCTGAATTATGTATCGAGTACCGGCATCGGATCCTTCACAGCCTTTCTCAAGGCCGTGAAGCCTCGGGGCGGGGACCTCGTCCTGCTCGAGATACAGCCGAAGGTTTACGAGGTATTCCAGCTACTCGGGTTTTCCCAGTTCTTCAATATCAAGGACAACCTCGACGAGGCGGTGGAGTTCTTCAAGAAGGGCGGCGTCGCCACTGAGTCCGAGGTCTTTCCGAAGATCTTCAAGTGCCCGATCTGCTCCAAGAAGCTGAAGGCGACCAAGGCCGGCCGATTCCGCTGTTCGGAGTGTAAGACCATTCTTGCCATCGACAACTCCGGACAGGTCTTTCTCGGCTGATCGCGAGCTCACCGGGCTCTTCCGACATCGAATATTACCTCTGCGGTCTTGACGAATTGCTGCGTCGGCGCTTTTCTAGCTCGTAGAAGAATTGTGTAACACAGTCGCGATCGTCGCGAAGGAGGCCTTTTGTGGGCATATTCGACCGCTTCAGGCGGCTCATCAAATCCAATCTCAACGAGATGATCAATCGAGCGGAGAACCCCGAGAAGATGCTCGAGCAGGTCATCGACGACATGAACAAGCAACTCATCGAGTCGAAGAAGAGCGTCGCCTCCGCGATCGCCGACGAGAAGAAGCTCGCGGCGGGCGGAAACCGCGGTACGCGCGGGCGAGGATGAGCTCGCCAAGGAAGCCCTGCTGCGCAAGCAGGAGCTCGACCGCTACGCCGAGGAATACGAGAAACAGCGCGCGCAGCAGCATGATTCGGTGGAAAAGCTGAAAGTGGCACTTCGTGCGCTTCAGCAGAAGCTGGAGGAGGCCCAGCGCAAGCGCAACCTTCTCGTCGCACGGGCGCGCCGCGTCGAGACCCAGAAGAAGCTGAACGAGACCATCGGCGGTATGAACGATACGTCGGCTTTCGAGGCGTTCGACCGCATGACCGAGAAGATGGACGAGCTCGAGGCGCACAACGAGGCCATGGAAGAGCTCGAGGACACGTCGAGCAAGGACGTCCTCGAGGACAAGTTTCGCAAGCTCGAGGGCACGGCCTCCGACGGCGATTCGCTTCTCTCCGATTTCAAGAAACGGCTCGAAATCGAGCACCGGGAGGGGGCTGACTCCGGCGGGGCCGGCGAATCGGGCAAAGCCGACGACTCGGAGAAGACCTCTGCCGACGCGAAGGGTGAGGAGTCCATCGAAGAGCTCAAGCGGAGGCTGCGCGAAGATGAGGAGAAGCGCCGGTAGCGGACCGCTTCGTGTCCATCTCGTTCCTTCAGACCCCCTCGTCGCGGAGCGGATCCGCGCGCGGGTCGCACAGCGGCCCTCCTGGAACATGAGTGTGGGCCTCAGCTGCCGCATCCCGCCAGATACCGATGTCGTGCTGCTTCCGGCGGAGCGGTGCGGCGAGTGTCTCCTCGACGACCCATCGGCGCCGGCCTACCTCGCATACGGCGTGCCGGAGCTCATGTCCGGCTGCATTCTTCGTGGCTGCGCCGACTACCTCAAAACGCCATGGGACGGCGATGAGCTCGAGTTTCGGCTGGAACACTTCGCGCGCCCGCCTGCATTCTCCGTTGCCGGTGTGCAGGTTCGCCTGGAGAACCTGCGTCTCGTAAGCGAGGTGGGGCGGACCGGGATCACGGCGGCGGAGCGCGCCGTGCTCGAGATCCTCATCCGACGTCCCGGCGAGACGGTATCCCGTGAGGCTCTCTTCTATGCTCTGTGGGGCACAGACGGCGGCAGCTCGCGTCTCGTCGACGTGTATGTCTCTCGCCTGCGCCGGCGGTTGCGCGAGGTGCTGCCTCCCCGGAGTCCGGCTGATCCGCTTCGTGCCGTCCACGGCCGTGGCTATACCCTTGAAGCGTAAGAGAATAGGTGCTTGTGGACAAGTTGTGGAAATATTCGCACCCTCCGCGTATGGTGCGGTGTCCGAGAGTCTCGGTTGCGCCGCCGGTGCGGAGAATTCGAGTTTTCCGTACCGATTTGCCGGATAACTGCATACACCACATACACATATGAGGATGTTAGGGAAATTTGAGAAATCAGTTAGCATTCATCATCCCGCGTGCTGTCTGAAAATGTAGACAGGCCGGCGCGAAGCAATTGTGGATAAATTGTGCGCGATTCAGTCCCTCCCGGCCGGCCGGCCGGTTGCCGATGTAGCCCGGCGGTGGCGAGATCCGGCCCGCGCGTTTCGGTTGCAATGAGGAGGGGGCCGTGCTACGATTCGCCGAAGTGAAGGAAATCGTACGCCTCGTTGTGCGGTTCATCTTGTCGTTTGCGACGATTCTGCTTCTCCTCGTCGCCGGCATTGTGGCCATACGTTGGGTGACGTATCATACTCCCGAGGACGTTCCCGCCGGTCGCATCCTGGCGTACCTGCTGGTTCAGGCGATACGTCCGGTCTTCCTCCCCTCCGTCCTCATTGCCGCAATCGTCAGCCTCTTTGGCCTGCTGCGGCTGCCGCGGCTGCGACATGCGGGCCTGCTTGTCGTGTTTGTCGTCACCGGGTTGAGCATCACCTTCGGCGCTGCGGGGTTACTCCGTCTCGAGGGGGTGGTGCCCGCGCCGGATGCCCCGCCGAGCAGGCGCCTCGAGCCAGGGGTGCTGTACCGCAGCGATCAGCTGGACTTCTACGCGTTCGACAACTCGGGGCTCAGGTTGTCCTCTATCGTGTATCACGTTCAGGGGCGTGATCCGGCTTTCGGTTTGGCCGAAGAGGGCGTTCTCTATCCCGACACGGAGGAGTTCGGAGTGCGCACGCCCGACGCGCCCGAGGTCGACATTCGGGTCTCCCTGACCGAGCTCGAGAATGCCTACTGGCAGTCCGTCGTGCCCCCGCCCGCGGTTGGTGGCACGCTCGAGGACGTGGCACGGGCCGGTATGGCCTTCGACGGTCGATACAGTCCGATGAGCCGTGACTCTCTCATGCTCGCGTGGACGCTCGCACTCCTCACGACGAGTTTGTGGACGATCGCCCGAGCGACCCGCTGGCCGCTCCTGAATATCATTCTCACCCTCGGCATGCTGCGCGCGATCTTCGCGGCCTTTTCGCTCGTGGAGCGGGAAATCGTTCGGGAGTTTGTCGTTTCCGTGGTTCCGCAGGCCTATCTCGAGTACCTGCTGCCCGGGCTGTTTGCCGGCGTCGCGGTGATCTTGCTGCTGATTCTCATTCTGATGCCCTCGTTCGAACAGTGGAACAGAGAGGTGGGCAGTGCATAGAAGCGTGCGCACCCTCATCCTTACCATACTCACGGTCTATGTGATCGCGCTCGGCACTTTCATGGTGTACTCCCTCCAGCAGTTTCCGACGAGAGAGGTACTGGCGATCTTTCAGCGCAGGTGGATCGTCACCAACGGGTTGTATCTGTTCATCGATCGACTGATCCCGGTGCAGCTGACGGCCGTGATTCTCGCGTTCTCGCTTCTGGTGCGCACCGCCCGCTCGCAGACGAGCGCCTCCTTTTTCGACCTGATTCGGCCCGTGCTCGTCGTGGTGATCGTGACGGCCGTTCTCTACACGGCGGCCGCCGGTCTTGGAGCCCCGATGCTGGCCGGCGCGCGGCACGATGCCAAGTACCGGAGCGACCTGGCCGAGAGCTTCCTCAACGACGGCGAGGAGGCGTTCAACGCGGGCGAATGGGCGCGCGCAGTCACCGAGTACGCGGCGTACCTGGCCATAGTTCCCGGGGACGCGGAGGTTGAGGAGCGACTGGCCGACGCCCGCAACAATCTCGACGTGGCTTCTCGCGGGGAGCAGGAGTCCGACGAAGAACCCGGCGCAGGTCATGAGCTCACCAGTCAGGACGCGGAGCAGCTCGTCGACAGGGCTCAGGAGGCTCTCGCCGGGGAAGACTACATCTCGGCGCACTACTGGGCGCAGCTTGCCCTCGAGCTCGATCCGGGACGTCCGGAGGCCCAGGACGTCCTGCGTGAGGCGAATCGCCGAATGTCGTCGCTCGAGCTCTCGAATCTCGACGAGCAGGAACGGGCCGTGTACGAGCGCAAGCGAGACGCCTATCAGGCCCTGCA
>JAAAOR010000011.1 GCA_009908735.1 Spirochaetota bacterium
CTGCAGATGCTGGATTCGATACGCTCCCGGTGTCGTGGCTCCTAAACCTCCACAGCGACCGTCTACGCCCAGCTATCGAACTCCGGCACCCGCCTCAACCAAACGTTGCACGATTGCCACGCTGCGGCGAGAGTTCCCGTAGCGCATCGCGATGTCGAGCGCTGTGTTGCCGCTAGTGTTCTCCGCCCGAACGTCGGCGCCGGCACTGATGAGCGCATCCACGCTCTCGATTGACGGGACCGCACGGTGCAGCGGCGTGTTGGAAAGCGAATCGCGGGCGTCTACGTTAGCCCCCGCCTCGAGGAGCAACGCGATGATGGCAGGATGCCCTACCGCGAGGTGCAGAGGAGTTCGTCCGAAGACATCCCGCGAGTTCACGTTTGCACCGTTGTCGATGAGTGTCTGCACGACTTCCACATGTCCGTGTTGGGCCGCCCAGTGCAGCGGCGTGCGGGTGCGCCCCTGCGAGCATACAGGGGCGGCAAGCGCCACCCCGAGGATCAGGGAGAGGACTGTAATGCGTGTAATAGCGGCGACACGTGAGGTCGGCGTGAACTGACTGCTCATGCATACTCCCTTTTCTCAATCATCGGCAGCCCCGGGGACAATTCAATCGGGTCTCGACGCAACTGCAGCGTCTCTTGACGCTTTTGCCGGTGACTGCGACGCTGTAACTCAAATATATGAGCTACAGCGCACGCAGCTGGTGGAAAGAAGCAACCGCCTATCAGATCTATCCCCGCAGTTTCAGGGACTCCAACGGAGACGGCATCGGAGATCTCGCGGGTATAACCCAAAAGCTTGATTACCTCGGCGAGCTCGGCATCGACCTTCTGTGGATTTCGCCGGTGTATCAGTCGCCAAATGCGGATAACGGTTACGACATCAGTGACTACCGTGAAATTATGGACGAGTTCGGAACGATGGAGGACATGACCGAGCTCATCCATGCAGCCCACGGGCGGGGCATTCGCATTGTCATGGACCTCGTGGTAAACCATACCTCGGATAGACACGCCTGGTTTCGCTCTTCGCGCTCCAATCCCGGTGGGCCCTATGGTGACTACTACATCTGGGCGGACGGACGCGAGGGTAGACCGCCCAATAACTGGCTCTCGGCATTCGGGGGTGAGGCATGGAGCTTCGATGTGCGACGCGGTCAGTACTATCTGCATATCTACACGCCGAACCAACCGGATCTCAACTGGGACAATCCCGGTCTGCGCGCAGACATCTACGCGATGATGCGTTTCTGGCTCGAGCGCGGTATCGACGGCTTCCGGATGGACGTCATAAACCAGATCTCCAAGCCCCCCTCGCTTCCCGACGACACGGCCCCGGCACCCGGAACGCGGCCAGGGTTTCGTCTCTATACGAATGGCCCCAACATTCACACGTATATTCAAGAAATGAATACCGAAGTCCTCTCACACTATGACGTCGTGACCATCGGTGAGATGCACGCCACAGGCACCGACGAGGCTCTCCGGTATGTGGCGCCGGAGCGCAACGAGCTGGACATGATTTTTCACTTCGAGCACATGCTCCTCGACGCGGGTCCCGGGGGGAAGTGGGACGTGCGACCGTGCGACCTCGATGAGCTCAAGTTCGTGCTCACCCGGTGGCAGCAGGCGCTGCACGGCAAGGGGTGGAACAGTCTCTTTCTCAACAATCATGACTATCCCCGTATGGTCTCGCGTTTCGGAGACGACGAGACGTATCGTGTGGAGTCGGCCAAACTGCTCGCAGGCGTGACATACCTCATGCAAGGCACCCCGTTTCTCTTCCAGGGTGAGGAGATCGGCATGACCAATGCCCGCTTCGAGAGTATCGACTCCTACCGGGATGTGGAAACACTCAATTACTATGACGAACAACGCGCGGCAGGCGTGTCGGAAGAGGAGATTCTGCGGCGTATTCACCACGCGAGTCGGGACAACGCCCGCACGCCGTTTCAATGGAACGGAGGACCCGGCGCCGGGTTCACGACCGGAACTCCATGGATTCCGCTCAACGATAACTACCGCAGTATCAACCTGGCGGCCCAGTGGGACGACCCGTACTCGGTGGTGAACTTCTACCGCAGTCTCATCCGCATTCGCAAGGAATCTTCTGTCGCGCTCTACGGTGATTTCGAGCTTGTGGAGGCGGCGGCCTCGCCGCTTTTCGTGTATCGGCGATGCACCGAGGGGCAAACCCTTACGGTGCTTGCAAACTTTTCCTCGGCGGAACACACCGTCCCGCCGGAAACCGTCGGAGGCACGCTCGCACTGGCGAACTACGTCGACCGCTCACCGAATCTCCCTACGCTGCGCCCCTGGGAGCTGGTCGTACTCACCGCCGCGCCCGCATCGCGCCAATAAAGCGCATAACCGCAAGCCCGTCCATGGCGCTCGAGACCGGCTCGTGTCCCGGGTCACGAGCGCAGCGGACGGCGTCCGCCATCATGTTGGCAAAGTAGCCGGTCTGTTCTATCACCGGCGCCTCATCGTGGTGCAGGGATCGGTATCCCTCGTAAAAACGACTCTCACCGCTCCCCTCGAAGCTCAAAACACCGTTTCCCACCCGGATCCGACCACGCTCGAAACTCAGCTCGAGCTCGAAGACAAGGTGATCGCGTTCGCTCCCAACCTCGATAACTACGGGAATCCGTTTGACGTTGCCGAAGAGGTAGGCCGACGACGTGCGACCGCGCATGCGCCCAAAGCGACGAGTTGGATAAGTGCGGCCTCCGACGAGGAAGTTGATGATATCTACCATATGGGTGCCGTCATGCAGCAAGACCTGATCATGGCGTCCCGGCCCGAAGTACAGTGTCCCCCGGACCGACAGAAGGCGGCCGTAGGTCTCGCGACGTATACAATCCCGAACGGCAAGGTAATCGGCGGAGTATCGGCGCTCGTGGTTGGTGATTACCGTTATGCGCCCCGAGCGATGAAGGCGCGCGATACGCTTCGCCGCGCCGAGTCTGTGCGCCAGCGGCTTCTCGCAGACGGCGACGGTGGCGCCGCCCAGGCTTGCTGCTCGAACCATGCGATAGTGGGAATCGGGGTGCGTCGCGATACAGAGCACATCGGGGAGGGTATCTGCAACGAGCTCCTCGACATGGGGATAGATCGCATGACAGTTCCAACGCTCGCGAAAGGCGATACGCCGGTTTTCGTCGATATCGCAGCCGCCGACGAGCTCACAATCAGGGTTCGCCGCGATGGCCCCTGCATGAGTCGCCGGCTTTTCGCGCAGCTCATCACCTTCGAGAAGGCTCCCGATACGACCGAGACCTACGACGGCACACCGTATTCTGTCGTCACTGTCGGTCACCCGAGGAACACCTGCCCGTCGTCATCGACAAGGAGAATTGTCTTGCAGCTCGAGCACCGAAATCGACCCGCGCGCTGGGCACGCAGCCGCGACGAGCACACGGGACAGGCAAAGCTGCGGGGGAACGGTGTGACGCGCCTGCGTGCGCGCCCAGACTCGAGAACGCGGCGCGCGTGGTCAACGTCATCGGCGAAGGCGAAAAACTCGCTAAAGCCGAGAATCTGAAAAACTTCGTAAACCTTCGGTTGCACCTGCACGAGCGCGATGTCGCCACTCTTTGACTCGAGCACCTTTAGGAAAGCCACAAAGGTACCAATGCCCGTGCTGGAGATGTAGGCAAGCCCGCCGCAGTGAAAGACGAGCCGGTGGTACCCGCTCTCTATCACCTGGTTTATACGTCGCTGGAACTGGTGAGAATTGTAGGTGTCGATATAGCCTTTGAGGTGAAAGACGGCTCCACCCTCGACGCCCTCGAGCTCCGTGGCCTCGATCGTGAGGCTGTCGACGGATTCCTTGCTGAAGTTTGCGATCGGCCTGCTACTCACTGCTCCTCCCCCGTCTCTCCACCGCCCATGGGAGTATAGCAGCTCAAACGCTATTCGAGAACCCGCTTTCGACAACGGTTACGTCCCCTGCGCCGACCTTCACGGTCTCGCCCTGCTCGTCCTCGAGGATGAGCGCACCGTACATGTCTACGCCGGTCGCCCTGCCCGTTATCACGCCGCCGCGGCTGCGAACACTGATTCTCCGCTCTAGCGTCGTGAGGAGCGCCGTCCAGCGCTGCTGCAGCCCTTGGTCGAGCCGCCACCGATCGAACTCTCGAGCGACCGCGCCCACGAGCACCTCCCGGTCGATACCCTCCGCATTCGGCGTATGCCGGGAAATACTCGTCGCACGACGCAACAGCTCCTCCGCTGCGCCGCCTATGGCCGCGAAGTTCAGATCGACGTTTATACCAATTCCCACGATATAGAAAGTCTTCTCGGCGACGGTCTGATGCTCGATGAGGATGCCGGCCACTTTGCGCCCGTCGATTTCCACATCATTCGGCCACTTCAGCCCCACGGCCCCCTCTACGAGCGGCTGTATAGCGGCGGCGGTGGCAACCCCCGATGCCTGCGGGAGCCCGGCGGGCGACTCGGCCCCCACCACGAGGCTCATAGCGATCGCCGTGCCGGGAGGCGTCTCCCAACGCCGTCCGAACCGACCGCGTCCGGCCGTCTGCTCATCGGCAACAACGACGGCGCCCGGCGGCGGGGGACTATTGCTCTGCAGCCACGCACGCGCTGCAGCATTGGTACTGTCGACAGACTCGTAGAAATGCACCGGTCGTCCGGCAAGCTCCCGGGTCAGTCGCTCGGCGTTCATCCGGCCTGAGGGCTCGCCTCGCGGCGAAGATCCGCGACAGCTTCTTTGCTGAACTCGTATGTACTTCCGCAGTTCCAGCACGTCGTTTTTAGCGGAAGTGGTCCGTTTTCCTGTATGTCGGCGAGCTCTTCCGCTCCGAGCGCCACCAGAAACCGGGAGAAGCGCTCGCGACTACAGGGGCAGCTAAACTCTACCCCACGCGTTCCCACGATTTCCGGGGAAAACTCACCGAAATGGTTGTGAACAACGTGTGCCGTCGTATCGCCGGATGAGAAGAGCTGCCCGAGGGACGGAAGGTCCTGTATGATCTCTTCGAGCTCGACCCTGGTATCTTCGGTCGCGTCCGGCATGGCCTGGACCATTAAACCCCCGGCGCCCGTGACCCTCCCGTCCTCGTCAAACTGTATGCTGAGGTTGAACGCCGTGGGCGTCTGCTCTGAGCGGAGAAAGTAGTTGGCAAGGTCCTTGGCAATGCTCTGGTATTCCAGTTCGACCTGGCCGGTGTAGGGCACGTAGGCTCCCTGCGGAAAACGCGTCACCGAGAGGAAGCCGCTACCGATGAACGGACCGGTATCGAAGCTCTCCAGCGGCTCGTCAAGCTCGATGGAGTCGTTTCTGAGGTAGCCGCGCACCTCGCCATGGACGTTGGACTCTACGGTAATGCCCCCGACGGGTCCGTCGCCCTGGAAGGACAGCGACATGCGGTCCTTGCTCTTCATCTGGGAGGTCAGAAGGCCGGCAGCAAGGTATGCATGTCCAAGTAACAGGGTTTCGAGCACGCCGATGTCATGGTTGGCACGCATCTGGTTTACCAGTTGCGTGCCGTTGAGCACTGCCCCGCGTACAGATCCTTCGTTCAGAAGGAACACGTCCATGCCGTCTCGGCTTATATCGTCGAGGTGCTGATTCAGCGTTTCGTCTTTGATTTCGTGAAGTCTCATGCGGTTTCCAATTTCGACACGTGCGCCCCCTGGGTCAAGTCCGAAGAAACCGATCACAGAACCGGTCATTGATGTCGAGCAATTCGGCCGGCATCCGCTCCCGGACATGCTTCTCGAGCTCGGCTGTTATACGTCGATCGTGCGCCTGGGCAATACTTGCCCCGATACAGGCCTGGGTATCGCTGTCACCGCCGAGTGATACCGCACTTCTTACCGTATCCTCGACGGTGCGCCCTTCGAGAAACGCAATAATGGATTCGGGCACGGAGCCTTGACAGGTGACGTCGAAGGAGTAGCCCGGACGTATATCCGATAGGCTGCGCGAGAGATCGTAGCCAAAGCGCTCGGTGATCTCGCCCGCGATGTCGTCCGGGTCGGTGCCGGTGCGGGCCCGAAACAGGGCGAGCGCTGTTGCCTGCGCGCCCCTGATACCTTCGGCATGACTGTGAGTGCACGCAGCGCTCTGCTCGGCCTGGCTGAGCACCTCTTCGGCCGTATCAAAGGCCCATCCCACGGGACTCACGCGCATCGCCGAGCCGTTTCCGAAGCTGTTGTAGGGTCCGGCCGCGTCGGAGATGAACCATCCGCGGAAGTTCCCGCCGTATCCGGCGTGTGGGTAGCGGCGCGCAAGGTCTCGATACAGCTCTGCATAGTTACCGCCGGAGAGGATGGCCTCGGCGGTCGCCATCGTGAGCACCGTATCGTCGGTAAACCGGGCGCGTGAGTCGATCAGTGGGAAGTCCGTACTCTTGGTGGGGCGTCCCTCGTAGATCGAGCCGACCACATCACCGACAGCTGCTGCGAGTATCATTTTGGCCCTCCCTCTCTCAAAACCTACTACGTGGAGGGTTTTTCGTGAACGATCTGTTGCCGCAGACGACCCGATTGACGAATTTGTATGGAATAAGTACGCGCCACGAAGGAATTGGATTGATGCCGGAGCCCAGTACCCTGACCTTTCATAATACATTCACCAAACGACGCGAAGCTTTTGTTCCGAGGTCCAAAGACGCGGTGCGCATGTTCACCTGCGGGCCCTCGGTCTACCGCCGGCAGCACCTGGGAAACTATCGGACCTTCCTCTTCGAAGACGTGCTGCAGCGCTACCTCGAATACCGCGGGTATCACGTAAAGCGGGGTATAAACTTCACCGATGTCGAAGACAAGGCTATCGAGGAGGCCAAAGCCTACGGGAGGACTCTGACCGAGCTCACCCAACCGGTCATCGACGAGTTCCTGGATTCAGCGCGCAAGCTCGGGATCAAGCTCCCCGAGGGCGAAATACCCCGAGCCACAACGTCCGTAGAGGAAGCAGTAGGCATCATAGAGACCCTCGTCGAGCGGGGCCACGCCTATCACCACGACGGGAACGTCTATTTCGATCCCCTTACCTTCGAGGGCTTCGGTGAGGTGTTCGGACTCGATATGAGCCGGTGGCCCAAGAGACGCTATCGATTCTCGCGCGATACCTACGAGGGGCTGCGCTGGAACCTCGGCGACTTCATCCTCTGGCACGGCAATCTCGAGGACGACGGGTTCTCCTGGAACACGCGCCTCGGCCGGGGACGCCCGGCGTGGAACGTTCAGGACCCTGCAATGATCTCGCGCGTACTGGGCTACGAGATCGACATCCACTGCGGCGGCATCGACAACGTGTACCGGCACCACGACTACAATCGCGCCGTAATGGAAGGGGTGACGGGAACCGAGTTCTGCCACTACTGGGTTCACGGCGAGCATCTGCTCCTCGAGGGTCGAAAAATGTCGAAGTCCACCGGCAACGTCATGTATCCAGGGGATCTCCTCGAGAAAGGTTACAGCCCCGAAACATTGCGCTTCGCCCTGATCTACGGGCACTACCGCAAGCGACTGAACATGACCGACAATCGCCTCGAAGAGCGTAGCGCGAAGCTCGAAAAGCTCCGTGACCTCGCGGCACGTGCTACCGAACCCATCCGCGCCTCCACGGCGCGAATCGCGCGTCCGGAGTCCGAGGCTCACCGCAGCGATCGCATAATCGAAGAAATTCCGCGTCAATTCGCGCTCAACATGGACAACGATCTGCAGCTCGGGCGAGCTGTCGACGACCTCATGGGAGTGCTCGAGCACATCGTCCGCCGCGGCAGAACCTACGGATTAAGCGCCGACCAGGCCGCTCGTGTGCGTGAGCATCTCGCGGCCGTGGATAGCGTGCTCAGAGTAATCCTCAGCGGATAGCTCGGCCCGTCGGCAAACCCTCAGAGCGAGAAAAGGTGCCGGACCGCCTGCCGGTTGCGCTCATTGCGATGGTCTTGACCGTCCTCGGCATACATCGCGTCGATCCGGTCTTTGTGCGCCTCCACGACCTTGAAGCGGACCATCTTCATGCTCGAGTTGATCATCTTGTTCTTCTCGGTGAACTGTTCCTCGAGGACCTGAAAGGTGGATGGGATCCACTGGGAGGGAAACGCCCGACGGTAGGCCGGGTCTTCCTCGAAGCGATAGAGTTCGGTGCGAAGCTCATCAAGCAGGGAATCTGCGTCGGCGATGCCATGCTCGGCGATACGCGCCCTAACTTTCTCATCGTCGAGTGTGATCAGGGCGCCGGTATAGCGGTTGTGGTCGTTGTAGACGAGGGCCTGGTGGATAAGCTCGGAGCTATTGACAATGGCCTCTTCGATTTCCTCCGGCGAGTACTTCTCGCCGTCGGGAGAGATAAGCAGCGCCTTCTCACGGCCGACAACATACAGATAGCCGTGTTCATCGAAAAAGCCCCGGTCGCCGGTCAGAAGCATGCCGTCCCGGAGGGTTTCGTCGGTGGCGGACTCGTTTTTGAAGTAACCCTTCATCACGTTCTCACCGCGAATCGCTATCTGCCCGACCTCCCCGACCGCGCAGTCGCTGCCGTCCTCGGCAAGGATCCGGCAGTCAATGGAAGCCGCAACCCTGCCCGAGCTTCCGATTTTGTGTGCGGACGGCGTGTTCGAAGAGATGACCGGAGCCGCCTCCGTAAGCCCGTAGCCCTGGTAAATCGGCACGCCGATGGCCTTGAAGAACTCCTGCTGCTTGCGGTCGAGAAGTGCTCCCCCGCCAGAACTGAATATTGCGTCCGAACGTCTGCCGCACTTTGCTGAAGACGATCGCATCGGCGAGCTTGTACGGAAGGTAGTTTTTGAGTCGCGTGAAAAACGGCGGCTTGTTGTGCACGTCACCGTAGTAGGCAATTCCGGCGGCAAGCCCCGCGTCGAAGAGCTTCTTCGCCGGCCCGCCCTGTGCTGCAACCCCCTCTTTGATTTTCTTCATGAAGTTTCCGGTGAGTGCAGGTACCGTAAGCAGGAATACCGGCTCGGTTTCCTTCAGATTGGTCGGGATGTTACGGATCGTCGCCATCCCGCCGCCACGAGCGTCGACAAAATAGATCTGTATGCCGCGGGGAAGTGCAGCGTACAGACCGACGGTATGCGCAAAGGAATGATCGCAGGGAAGAACCAAAAGCGTGGAATAGCCGCCGTGCGGCACCTGATGAAGGTTCACCGAATCATGCACATTCACGTAGTAGTTCTTGTGCGTGAGCATGATGCCCTTCGGATTCCCCGTAGTACCAGACGTGTAAGAGATAGTGACCACGTCGTCTTCGGAGATGTCCTCAGCGAGCGCCGAGAGCTCCGCGTCGAGGGCACCGAGTTCCCTGCCACCGCGTTCGAGCAACTCCGGATAGGAAAACAGCCGCTCGCCCCGGCGTAACCCCGTAGCCTCCTCGATACGCCCGAGCGTGTCGGCGTCGTCGTCGAGGCACAGCACCATAACCTTGTTCTCGAAGTTACTGAAGACTTCGGTGACCCTGGAGGCGGTGTTCGTCGAAAGAATGACCAGTTTGCTCTCGGAATGGTTCACGCGAAACGGAATCTCATCGGGCAGCAGCTTTATCGAGAGCGGCACCGAGACTCCGCCGGCGTGGAGAACGGCCAGCTCGCCGACGACCCATTCCTGACGGCCCTCGGAGAGGATTGTGACCTTGTCGTCCCGCCCGATTCCGATCGATCGAAGTCCGGCCGCGAGTGCCCGCACGGCGTCGCGGACCTCGTTGAAAGTCATGGGTCTCCACCCAGCGTCCGTCTTTTGCCATACGTACGGCGTTTCCAGGAATTCTTCCGCTGCCCGCTCGAGCATAGCCAAAACCGTTCGTCGCATGACTACGAGTTTATGGGCAACTTGACCGATAATCAAGATATTGCATAAGCTCCAAAATGCGTTAGAGTACGAGTGCAAACCATATGTCCGGACTTCTGAAGCGCGGTAACACGTACCGCACACGACTCCTCGTCGAAGACAACGTAAAGCCGAGCGACCTCCTCGAGGCGGACGACTCAGGACTCTCCGCGGAAGACAGAAGCGAGATTCTCGCCGAGATCGACCGCATGACATCCGACAGCCGTGCGGGGCTCTCTCCCGACGCTCTGACCCTTTCCCGCGCGACACGGCGCGGGTTTGTGTTTCCCCTCATCGTAAACCTTGCGATGGCGGTCATCGTCGCGGGCGGTCTCCTCGGGCTCTACGCCTACTTCCAGCAGGAAGAGCAGGCGCAGATAGAAGCCCAGCGCGAGGGGGCGAGCGCACGGGCAGAGCTGCTTCGTCGAATACAGGAGCAGGCCCAGGCCGAGCTCGAGCAAAAAGAGCAAGAAATTGCCGACATACAGCAGCGGCTCGGCGACATCGAGGCGCGACGCGCCGCCCTCGAAACCAACCTCGAGGGGGAGCTCGCCCGCCGCGAGGCGGAACTGCGCGCCGAGCTCGAGGCCGAGCTTGCCGCGGAGCGCAGCCGCCTCGAAGACGAGGAGGTCGGGGAAGGCGCGATCAATGAGCGGATCGCAATTCTCGAGGCAGAGGGTAACGCGCGTATCGAGGCTGAGCTCGCCGAGCTTCGCGCTCAGGTCGAAGCGGAACAGGCCGAGCTCGATGAGACGCTTGCCGAGCTTGAGTCGGAGTTCCAAGGAGAGCTGCAACAGCTCGAGCAAGACCGGGCACAGATTATCGACCAGGCACAGCAGCGCGAGGCGCAGTTGCGCAGTCAGTTCGAGCAGCAGCTCAGCGCCTCACAGGAAGAACTCACCGACGCACAGGCCGAGCTCGGTGCGCTCTCCGACCGCCGCGAGCGCGAGCAGCAAGCGGCCAATCAGATTGTCGGTTACTACGATGAGATCCGCACAGAGATTCGCAGCAATGCCTACGGAGAAGCGCTCGGGACCATCGAGCAGCTTCGAAGCTATCTATCTGAAGAATCGGTAGCAAGCCTCCCTGCGGTCGCCCAACGCCGTGAAGCGGAGCTTTTCATACTATCCTCCCTCGAGCAGCTCGTCGAGGAGCAACGCACCGCCCGCTCGACGGATACCGACGCCCTTATCGCCCAGTCACGCACAGTTCAGGAGGCCACACGCCTGGTAAACGAGGGAAACGCCGCATTCGAGGCGGGCGATATCGAAGAGGCGGAAGCTCTCTACAACGAGGCACTCAACCTCATCCCGGCGGTAGCCGAGGGGCACCGGTATTTCGTCTCTGCGCAGCAAGACGTGATAGAGGACCTTCGGGATCAGCAGATCGAGCGCTCCGAGGCGGCGGAGGCTGCCATTTCCGAGGCGAGCGCATCATTCGCGGCGGCTGATTACGGCGCAGCCCTCGCCGCTTACCAGGAGGCAATCGCCCTGCTGCCCCAGGATGCCGAGCCCGCCGAGGAGGTCATCTCCCGAATTCGAGCGTCCGCCGTAGCAATCTCTGACGCGCAGACCACGGAGCAGCAGACCGAGGCTGCAGCACCGCTTTTCGCGGCCGCCGAAGAGGCCCGCGACGACGGCAACTACCAGGCGGCCGTCGACACTTACCTCCAGGTCGCTGCGCAGTATCCGCGCAGCCGACAGATGGCGCAGCTCCCCGGCGCCGTTCGCTCCACCATAACGCGCGCCACCGGGGAGCTGCAGGATCGGATCGACACTCTGCAGACGGACATCGCCGAGCTCGAAACCCAGAACCAGGAGCTTCAGGAGGGCTCCGGTGAGCGGCAGGAGCAGCTGGCCTCGCTGCGCACCCGCAATGCGGAGCTACAGACTCGCGTCGAGGAACTTCGCACCGAGCTCGATGAAACCGGAGAGGAGCTCGACGCGGCTCTCAGTGCGGCCGAAACACGCGATGCGCAGCCGGCGGAAGCGGACTCGCCTGGAGAAACGGCTCCCGTGGTGACCCCCGAGCTTTCGCAGGAGATCGCTCAACTGCGCGAGGTAGAGGAAGACTACGAGGCGCTTCGCCGTGCCTATCTTGCCTACGCAAACCGCGAGGATGACATCCTCGAGTCCGGAACAGACGCCGCCCGGCTTCAAACCAAGCTTCTCTTCGACTCGTTCCTCGCGTCGAGGCCCGTGCGCGAGGCGCTGCCGGGCCTCCGGGATCGCATAAAAGCTTACGACCGCGCCTTCGAGGAAGTAGGTCGCGAGACGGCCCTACTCGACACCGTCGATATCATCTACGAGCTCTCCGCCTACGAGACGACCGAGCGCAAGCTCACCTACCTTGCCGAACAGAGGCGGAATACGAGCGACCCCAACATGACGGCATTTCTCGACGAGCTCGAGGTTCTGATACGGGAAAGCAGTTGACGTGGAGGCCGCCACCGGTCGCGGCCGGGCGAGGGCTCCGGAGGATGCGCGCTACCATTGGTACCGCACCCCCAGGCGCACAGAAAGCAGATCCAGGTAGCCCGAGTCGCCGTCGAAGATGATCGGTTCGATGCCGGAGTCATCGGAGAACTGCGCCGCGAGAAAGTCAGGCTCCGCAGCAATGGCCACCGTCGGCGTGTGTTCGAAAAAGAGACGGAGCTTTCGCTCCGGAAAAAACTCGACCCCGTTTACAAGCTCGATCCCCCACGGCGCGATCGGCTCGAGCCCCGTGAAGGCCGAGGAGGTTATGATACGTACCAGTGGGCCGGCCGCGCTGTAGAGCCGCAGATTTCCGTGAGGCCTGTTCCAATAGGTGCCGAAGAGGAGGCGAAGATTCGTCAGAGGACGCGAGACACGGAGTTGCGCCTCACCCGCCTGGTTCTCGTTGGCTTCGGGGTCGACGAAGGGGACGATACCGAACGCGTAGGTGTAGAACCCGCCCCGGATAAACACGTGCGGAGGGGCGATCATGTAGGAAAGGTCGACGCCAAAGTAGGAAAACTCCTGGCCGTAGGCACTCACCAGGAATTGGGACCGCTCATCCTGATTCAGAATTATTTCCGCCTCTCTGCCACCGAGAAAGAAATCCAACCGCTGAGGGTAATGCAGATCGGACTCCGCCTCTAGCTCGTAGACGCCCGGCTGCTCGAGCACGACCCGCAGCTCATCGGATTGCATCCGAATCCGTGTGCCGGTCAGCCCCACGATCTCGCTTCCGGGAGCACCGCGGATGATTACTGTCGATTCCGTGGAAACCGTCGAATATGCCTCGGCCACGGCTCGCGCGCCGCGGTTCCACAGCCGCAGCGCCAGGCTTCTCTCGCTCTCGGTCGCCGCCGCCTCGTAGAAAAGCTCGAGCACCGTTTCCCCGCTGTAGAGAAACACGGATCGCACGCTCACGCCGTATCGGGATCCGCCGCCGGCGCGTTCCACAGTAACCAGGATCCACGCATCCGCTCCACCCGAGCGTGACCGGACAGTGCGCTGCGCGTCGGTGACTGTCGGAGAAGCCCCGTCTACCGCGGCCGCCTCGCCCTCCTCGGGTGTGGCAGCCAAAGTTAGGAACTCCGTGTTCGGATTCTCCCGGTGCAGTGCCACGAGAAGAGACTCGTAGAGAAAGCGTGTTCGCGCGGGATCGGCGGCGATGTCTTCTTCGACCTCGAAGAACACGCCAATACGCCGTGCCGCCTCCTGCGCGTGCAAACGCGGCACCGCGAGCGACCCCAGGAGGAGTCCGACCATGGTGAAAAGTGCAAGTTTTGCGCGCAACACCCGTGCAAACATCAGTTCCGTCGCCTTACCTCTGCCATTTAACAAGCGTGCCAAGAGTCACAAATGGTCCGATCTCCCCGGCGTCTATCAGGCCCGGCTCCAGCAGGCCGTTATCGCGTCCGGTGGACCATCGTGCAGCGCTGCTTAGAAAAAACGCGACGTCCGTGAAGTTCACCTCCAGCCAGAGCGCAAACAGCTCGAGATAGGTGTCGCGATAGGTCTCCGCATCCGGTGAGGAGAAAAACGTAAAAGTGGTACCGACCCCTGTCTGCGCCCCGATGCGAAAGAGCGACTTACGCGGGAATGCAAGGTAGCGCCCGACCAGCAGGCGGAAATCCTGGTGATATGCCACCGGCGTCGCCCCGGGATTGGCGCTCTGTGCGTATCCGTAGGTCTCCGCCGCTAGAAAGGTCCAGTCGGGACGGAGGTAGCCCCGCACCCCGACGCCAAGGCCCAGCAGTTGTCCGGTCGTATAAGACACCGTCGTGGCGAACCTCGTCTCCGGCTCCATCGGACTCAAAGGTATTGCCGTCCTTCCCGAGCGCACCAGGACCTCTTCGCGCTCCTCGTAGTGTCCGGATTTGCGCTTGCGCACCTCCACGGTGTCGCCGGGACGGAAGGGTAGGTACGGAAGGCGGACCGTACCCTCAGTGATACGGCCCACCCGAAGGTTCTCACCGAGGGAAACGTGCATCCCCTCGTCCGGAGAGGAGAGCACCAAGGCATCCGAAACGGGTCGGTCACCGGCGACGTCTACAACATTGCCGTCACCCCCGCGCGCGACCGCCCGGTCGAGCCCGGGGCGAAGGTCCTGAAACAAGCGCCGCGTGAGGTTGAATACCGCGAGGTCGCTGCGGCCGAAGCCCGCGGCAGCCGAAACCATCCCACCTGAGCGGCTGTCATAGACGCGAACATTGACGGTAACCCTGCCCGAGGGAAAGCCGGAGAAACCGAGAGCCGCGAAATCGGCACCTGCCTCCCTGGCCGCCTCCACCACCAGGGGGGCCACGCCACCGGGTGCGGCCGTCTCGTCTATACCCGGGAGCGGATCGCCCACGACGATTTCGAACCCCGCGTCGGAGAACTCCGTATAGAGACTTTCGCTGAGAAGCTCGGTGAGGTCTCCGCCGATGGCCGACAGAGCCGGCGCAGGACCGACCTGCAGCAGAGGTAGCACGTAGATCCGCACCCCGGAAAACGCCGCATCCGTCTGCTCTCCCCCCGCCTGACCTCGCTCCGGCGGCTCCTCCGCCTGCGCCGGCAGAGGAGGCGCATTCACTCCGGACGCGCCGAAAAGCAGCGCTGCGGCAAGCAACACCGAAAACAGAGACGGCGTTTCGCTGGAGACGACCCCTGCACCTCTCACTTTGACGTCATGACCTCGATGCCCGTCCAGTTTTTAGGCGGCGGAGAGCTGCGGTAGCGGGAGCATCGATCGGCCATCATAGTGGCGATTTGGTCGCCAGGCAGAATTCGCAGCACTTCCCGAAACGCCTCTTCGGCTTTGCCGAACTGTCGGTCAAAATACAATCGAACGCCCTGATGGTGAATCTTCCAGGCCTGCGTCTCATCGGAGGTGAGCGATCTTTTGGCGGTGAAGATATCCGTGCCCGTCTTTTTCCCCTTCACCGCCACGCGATCGACATGGCGGCACGGAACGAGATCCTTTACTTTCCGCTGCAGACTCTCCGATATGATAAGCTCCTGCTTGTAGTTTTTTGTCAGCCCCTCGAGACGCGAGGCAAGGTTTACCATGTCACCAATCACGGTATAGTCCATCTTGCGCTCGGTACCGATATTTCCGACGGTGACGACGCCGTAATTGAGCCCGATTCCGATGTGAAACTCCGGTTTCCCGGCGGAAACCTGTTTGCGGTTGAACTCGTCGAGGGACTCGCCCATTTCGATTCCGGCCATTACCGACTGCACCGCATCGTCTTCGCGCTTCACCGGCGCGCCGAAGAAGGCCATGATGGCGTCGCCGATGTATTTGTCCACTACGCCGTTGTGGTTCATGATGATATCCACCATGATCGAGAAATAGGCGTTGAGGGAGTTGACGAGGTCGTCCGGCATCATGCCCTCGGAGATGCTCGTAAAGCTGCGAATGTCCGAGAACAAAACAGAGACTACGCGATTGTCTCCGATCAGCATCGATTCGGGATGCTCGAAGAAGCGATCTATGACTTCCTGAGGCACATAACGCTGGAAGATATTGCGAATCTTCGCCTCTTTCTTCTGGGCAATCACGGCCTGGAAGGCGTAGCTCTTGATCTGGTTGTAGGCCTTCTCAAGCTCTCCCACCATGACGTTGAAGGTGTGTGCAAGCTCCCCCGTCTCGTCGCGGTACTCGACTGCGACACGCTCGGAGAGATCGTTGGAGGTGATGATCTCCCGCATGGTGTTTCGCACCTTCACGAGCGGCCGCGTGAGCTGCTGGGCGAACAGCAACAGAAGGAGCACCGAGAGCAGACTGGCGCCTGCCACGATGTAGATGGTCTGTGTGGTGATGCGGTCGACATCCCGAAAGAACGTATCCCGAGCCTCGGTGAGAAATACGCGCCAGCCGTAGGGCTCGAAGGAAAACTCCTGGGCCACCCGCTGGGTCCCACCGATGGTCATGGTCGCGAGCTCACCCGTAGTTTGCTGCCCCATCTCCAGTTCCAGAAGGGAGTCACGCTCTTCCTCGGTCAGCGGAACCTCACCGGTTGCCATCTGCACCTCACCTGAGTCGTCCACGGCAAAGATGAGCTCAGTATCGCTTCGAATGAGCCCCCGGGCAAAACTCTGTACGCCGACTTTCGTCGCCTCTACCATCTCTTGCCGGCCGGTGAGGTTATTCTCCTCGAGGATCAGCCACTGCCCTTCGGCGTAGGACTCGAGCTCCTCGGCTTTGAACTGCAGGAAGTCGCGCGCAATCCGCGTTATGCCGTTGGTGGCGACAAAATATGACGAGGCGCCGGCAAGTATCAACGTTGCAACGAGCAGAGGGAGCACGACGGAGACGATCTTAAAGCGGATGCTCATGGTTAGTGCTCAAACTCCTCCATCCGCGGGATATCGTGCTTGGTAATCGAACATAGTATTTTATCGGTCAGCGGCGTCACACTCGAAATACGGTTTGCCTGCTTTTCGACGATGCGCTCGAAGAGATTCCGGATGAAACGCCCATTCCCGAAGCCTTTGTCGCGACGACGATAGAAGTGGGTGATAAGCCGAAGCAACTCCCGCCTCGCGCCCTGAGTCAGGGTAAAGGAGGAGTTTTCGGCGAAGATGTTGAAGATTTGCAGCAGCTCCTGCGGCGCGTAGTGATCGAAGTAGAAATAGCGGCTGAAGCGCGACTGCAGCCCGGGATTACTGTCGATGAAGTCTTGCATCTCGTCGGGATACCCGGCAACGATGACCACGAGACGGTCGCGGTGGTCCTCCATACGCTTGAGAAGGGTGTCGATCGCCTCCTGACCGAAATCCGAACCGGCCGAGCGCGGGCTCAGCGTGTAGGCCTCATCTATAAAAAGCACCCCGTCGAGTGCCTGCTGCACCACCTCATCCACCTGAATCGCGGTCTGCCCTACGTAGCCCGCCACGAGTCCCGCACGGTCCGTCTCCACCATGTGGCCCTGCTCGAGAAGCCCCAGCGATTTGTAGACCTTCCCGAGATAGCGAGCGATCGTGGTCTTCCCGGTGCCCGGCGGACCGTAGAATACTGCGTGCTTGGAGAACGGAGTGACGGGTAGGCCTCGGCGCTCTCGCTCCTTGTGAACCTTGATAAGGTTGACGAAGGTCTCTATCTGCCCCTTCACCTTCTTCATCCCGATGAGGTTGTTGATCTTCTCCATCACCTCTTCGAGACTCTCGGCCTGCTCCTCGGAGACCGTCACAGCTTGCTGCGCGGCAGACTGCCCATCCGCCGCCGAGGTGCCGTCGACCTGCTCACCGTAGATGAGCTTGCGGATGCTCTTTATCTGCCGGGACTCCGCCTCGCTTACCGTGCCGTCGGCTTTGATCGCGACCTGCGCAAAACTGAAGAACACCGCGGCCAGCTTATCGAAATGCGAGCTGTCCTCGCGTTTGTCGTAGGACTTCAGGTAGGAGAGCGACTTCAGAGAGCGCGTATTCGGCACTCCCTTCATCTTCTTGATTTCGTTGTGAAACAGGTCCCAGTACTCGAGGATGCTGCGGCGCTGGTGCAGCGGCAAGCTGTCGTAGCGGAATATATCGACGATGACGTCGCGGTCACTAACCAGGCGCTGGCGCAGGTACATGAGCACCATGATCACGAAAAGCCGCGTCTCCTCGGAAACGGACTTGGAGCTTCCCACGCAGCGGTATGAGACGAGAAAGAGGTCGTCGATGAGTTGCTGCAGAAAGGCCGGCTCGTTGTTGAACTGCTTGTACTCGTTTATCGCGCGGATGATGCGTTGGGCTTCCTTGTGCAGGAAGTTCAGGTTCGTAAGCTTCTCGGGGCTTTTGCGACCGGGCCCTTCGCTCGACTCGGAGCGAAGGTCCTCCACGTGCAACAGATCATCGCCAATACTTCCACGTACGCTCTCGAGGAAGGAATCAGACTGCCCCCCTCGTTTCGTGGAGGTGAGTACGCTCTGCCCCGTACCGCGATGCAGGGTTATCTTCGCACTCTGATCGGTGCGCCGAACGCTGATGGCGGTAATCTCTTCGAAGATGAGCGTGTCGGCCGCGGTCGCCGTGCCGCCGTTGAGAAGAAAGAGCACGCGTCGGTCGGTTATGCAGAGAATTCCCGGCGCGCCCGAGCCCGAGGCGGCGATATGATCGGCCGAATAGAAGCCTTCAAGCAGATCGACGAGAATCTCATCTTCGTCGAGCACCTGATGAAAGGTGGTGAGGATATTCTTCTTGAAGGAAACGCCGCCCCAGTTTCGGATATGTCCTAGCTGGGTCTCGATTTCCTGCTGAAGTGGCATCCGAGTCGATCCCCTCCCAGCGACCGCTGGCGCTCATTATAGACCATCATCATCCGCATCGCCAACTCTCTGTGGCGGGGAATCAAAGCTCTGCGCAAGGGCCTTCGCGCCGTCTTGTATAGTGCGCGCCGCCGTGGTATGTGCCATGCCGACGGTAATGCCGAGGCCGCTGTTGGCAGTGTCGTGCATCCACGTGGTCAAAAGCTTCAGGTAAGCCGTACGGTGCACCTCTCGGGTTTTTGAACGCAACACCAGCGGCTGCAGGTGCTGCGTCTCGATAAGTTTTCGTAACTGGCCGATTACGATAGGAAAAAACCGCTTCACGAGCTCGAAAAAGCGGCGGTGATACTGTTCATCGTGCTCGATGAGAGAGCGGATTTGGCGGTAGCGATCCCGCACGAGCTTGCCCTGCTCATCGCGGCGCACAGGCACGAAAGAGCGGAGGAGTCCTCGGATGCGATCTGAGGCCAGCAGCTTATGGACCGAAACGTAGAGAAGCAGGCACCCGGCCGCATTACGAAGCGCCGGACGCGCCCGCCTCTTGTCACGAGCGAGCGCGCGGAGCGCGGCGATGGTGCGCTTCTCGAGGGCTCGGCCGCGCGCACTCTGATGCTCCCGCGAGCTGTCCCCCCAGGTATCGAGAACCGTGTTGATGAGATCCCGCGCGTGTACCGCGGCGGCACGCACCCGGTCAGCGGCAAGCGACTCCAGGTACTTCAGCAGCACCGAGCGCTCATCGGCGGTCAGAACCTCCACACCCCCGGCATTGTCAGTCCGCCGGGCGCCAACGATGCCGCTTGACTGCATCTCACCGAGGTAAGACTCAAGGCGCTTGAGGGTCTTGCCGGTATCGATGGGGCCGGTATCACGTACAAGTCGCGTGCGAAGCAGGTGCCGGGCCGGTGAGTAATGCCCGTCCACGGTGCGTATCGACGGGGTGAGCTCCTCCACTATCATCTCGAGCATGCCGAGCATCCGATGGTAGAGCGTAGCCTCGAACGAGAACCTCGTCTGAAGAAGGTCCAGCGACGGATCGTGGGGCACGAAGGCGATATCGACGATCCGAGCGGCCTCCGAGGTTGCGATACGCTGCTGCGGTCCCACGTAGCGATTGTAGTTGGTGATGACCGCTCGCGGGTCGAAGCGCCCCTCCTGTAGCGAGTTGTACTTGTTGTGCCATAGCAGGATTGAAGCCTGCGGCGCAACGTCAATCGCGGCTCGAATGTAGCCGCCCGCGGAGACGTGCGAGGTCGGCTCCGGCTGCACGACCACCAGGATGGTCTCAACAAGGGGCAGAAAGGCCAGGTTTTCGTCGTGATCGATGCCCGCAGGCATATCGAGGAGTACAATGTCGTAGCGCGTCTCGATCTGTTCCCGCAGGTGCCGGAAGAGGAGCGTGCGCATCGCGATGCTCTCCTCACTTCGCTCCGAGGGACGAGGGAAGAGCAGATCGAGGCGATCGAACACGCGGTAGGAAAAGCGCGAGAGATCCAGTCCTTTTCGACGCACCTCCTCGGTGCTGTAGTCAAAACGGGTATTTGCCACGTCGAGAATCGTCGTCAAGTTGGATAGCGGGTCCAGGTCGGCAAGCGCCACGCGCATCCCGCTCTTTGCGTACTGAACAGCGAGGTTCAAGGCCGTCGTGGATTTCCCTACGCCGCCTTTTCCGGATGCCACGGCTACCGATCGCCTGAGTCGTTCCATGCTCGGGCAAGCTTAGTACGTCACCGCCTCGATGACAAGAACTGATACAGTCACGCCGGCGCTCTCGGCCGAGTTTGTTGCCTAATGACACAGGTGTGCTGTGTCGATTTGCGCTCACTGTTGACCTATTGCCATAGGGACACCATCTGGCGGGCCCGAGGCCTCACATTTGCCGCTAACCGTCAGCATTATAGAGATTTACGGTTCCCAAACTTGGCACACTTACTGCTGCGTAGTAAGTGAACGGAAACGGGCTGGGGCGTCGGCCCGCCCGAAAAGATCAAACGATATCACATCGGACCGAAGGAGGTTTAATATGAACCTGATGAAACGACGAAACAACCGCTACGAGGTACCGGCGGAGGTCGACCGGCTTCGGAACGAGATCAACCGCATCTTCGACGATGACTGGTTCGGGGGCCGAGGCCTTCTCGACAGGACCTTCGCGCCGAGCATGGACATCGAGGACTCCGGCGATGAGGTGCTCGTCACCGCCGAGCTTCCGGGGATCGACATCAAAGACGTCGACGTCTCGGTCTCAGGCAACGTGCTTACGGTGAAAGGAGAGAAGAAAGACGAGCACGAGGACCGCGACGGCGGCTACTACCACCGAGAACGCTGGAGCGGCAGCTTCCAGCGAAGTGTCACCCTACCCGACGCCGTCGACGCGGAGAACGTCAAGGCCGAGATGAAAAGCGGCATTCTCCGCATCACCTTCCCGAAGCGGGAAGAGGTCAAGCCGAAACAAATCTCTGTGAAGTCGGCGTAAGGATCGCTATCTTCTATCCCGGCGGAAACGCCGGGATTTCTGTGTCTCTTGATCGGAGGAGTAGATGATGATGCGGACGCGAGTGGGCCGGTGGATCGGCGTTGCTTTTGCTCTAGTTACCGGCGTGCTGATCGGGCTGATTGTCGACGCGTCGGCGGGCGCGGCCCGGTCGGCGGTCGTGAGCCGCGCGGCGGGCGCAATTTCTCAGGACCAGGCTGCCGGCACCGGCGGGCAGCGTGTGGCAGAACACGCTGCGTCAATACCGCTGCCGGTCGCGGGCAGCCGGGAAGAGGGAGCGCAGAACAGACCGCTGCGCACGCAGCAGTCGAGGGAGCCGGAGCCGGTGATCCCGGGGGCACAGGCCGGGCCGCCCATGTCATTCCGGGAAGTTGCCGCGGAAGTTCTGCCGACCGTGGTGGAGATAAACACCGTCGAGGTGGTGCGCCGCAGCACCCCCCGTTTCCGATCACCCTTCGACTTCTTCTTTGGGCCGGGGCCGGGCGCCGAGGAGCAGGAGTTTCGCCGGCCCGGCCTTGGCTCCGGCGTGATCGTTCGCCAGGATGGGCGCGACGTTTACGTGCTTACGAACGACCACGTCGTGGGCGATGCGACCGAAATCAGCGTCCGACTCTCCGACGGCCGGGAGTTCGAGGCGGACCTCGTAGGCAAAGATGCCCGCACGGACCTGGCTCTCGTTGCGTTTACCACCCGGGAGGATGTGCCGATGGCGCGCCTCGGCGATTCCGATTCGCTTTACGTCGGCGACTGGGTGCTCGCAATCGGGAATCCTCTGGGATTCGAGTCGACCGTTACAGCCGGCATCGTCAGCGCCCTCGGGAGAGAGCCCCAGCCGGGGTCGCCGATAGCGGGGTTTACGGATTACATTCAAACCGATGCCTCGATCAATCCCGGCAACTCCGGTGGCGCCCTCGTCAACCTCAACGGCGAGGTGGTCGGCATAAACACCTGGATTGCCAGTCGCAGCGGCGGAAGCGTCGGCCTCGGGTTCGCGATTCCGGCCAACAACGCCCGACGGGCGGTGGACGAATTCATATCTGAGGGGCGCATCGTCTACGGATGGCTCGGTGTCAGCATCGAGGACGCGACCGATGCGCGGCTCCCCGGCGTCGCGAGCTCGCTCGGCGTCGAGGGGCGTGACGGTACTCTCGTGCTCAACGTGCACCGCGGTAGTCCGGCGGCTCGCGCCGGCATGAGGCCGGGGGATTACATCGTGTCGGTCGACGGGCAGCCGGTGGCGGATTCGCAGGCGCTGACGCGCATCGTCGGCAACCTGCCGCCGGGACGTCGAACGGAGTTTCGTGTGGTCCGGCAGGGAGCCGAACAGACGCTCTCGGTTCGCCTCGAGCAGCGCGGCACCGAAGAGGAAGTCGAAGGTGCCGGCCAACTCTGGCCGGGCGTTGCGGCCGTCGCGCTCACCGATGACATGCGGGAGCGAGGTGAGTTTGCTGGGGAGGTGGACGGCGTGGTTGCGGCCGCGGTAGTCTCTGATAGTCCGGCCGCTCGTGCCGGACTGCGACGGGGAGACATTATTACTATGGTGAACGGGGTGGCTGTAGACTCGGTGGCCGGGTTCTACGCGGCGCTCAACGAGGATGAGGGGACTGTGGCGCTCCGCGTGTACCGGGACGGCACCCTTATCGGGCTTCGGATGCCGGGACTCTAAGCGCAGACAGGAGCAGCGCAATGGCGGTGAAATACAAGGATTACTACGAGACGCTGGGCGTGGACCGCTCGGCGTCTCAGGATGCAATACACGACGCGTACCGCAAGCTTGCGCGAAAATACCACCCCGATGTCAACAAATCCGAGGAAGCTGAGACCACGTTCAAAGAGATAAACGAGGCCTACGAGGTACTCAAGGATCCGGAAAAGCGGCGCAAGTACGATCAACTCGGGCCGAACTACCACGAGGGCGATGAGTTCAGGCC
>JAAAOR010000020.1 GCA_009908735.1 Spirochaetota bacterium
CTGGCTGCACGTGCGTTACTCGAGCCTCAGTCGGCGGAAGTCGTAGGTGTCGAGGGTCGGATCCATCTCGAAGCCCTCGACTTCCTCCCTCACGCCCACGTAGAGGTAAGGAGATCCGAGGTACACGAAGGGCACCTCCCGCGCCATGATCTCGAGCACATCAGCGTACAGGCGCCGCCGGGTTTGGAAATCGCTCTCACGTCGGGCCCGCTCGATGAGCTCCTCCACCCGTGGGTCTTCCCAGTTGGTGTAGTCGAACTCGCCGTTGAGGCGGCCGTCGGGGTCGAGCTTTCCCGTGTGCCCGATGACGGTCGAGTCATAGCGGGTGTTGCGATAGGCTTCGCTGATCCAGGTCGACCAGTCGACGAGCCTGATACTGCTGTCGAGGCCCACCTCGGTGAGCATGGCGTTGTACATCTCCGCCGCCCGCACGTGGAACTCGTAATTTTGCGGCACCACCAGGTCGAGGGTCACATCATCGCCGACGTTCGCCTCCGCGAGAAGCTCCCGTGCCTTCCCCGGATCGTAGGGGTAGATGTCGGTGAAGTCGACGTAGTAGGGGCTCTGTGAATCCATGAAGGTGCCCACGGCCTCGCCACCCGTGTAGGCGACATCGAGCACCGCCTGCTTGTCGATGGCGTGATTGATGGCCTGCCGCACCGCGAGCTGATCCAGCGGCTCACGATCGGTATTCAACGCCATGACCAGAACGATCGCGGTGAGCTGACGGTACAGCTCCGTACCGACCGCCTGACGAATCGTCTCGATGTCGCCGGGCAGCACGGTGTCTATGATGTGGAGGTCACCGCTTATGAGGCCCTGCACCTGCACCGAGGGCTCGGTTACGATGTTGAAGTCCACCCGGTCGACCCGCGGCGCCCCCTCCATCCAGTAGGCCTCGTGTCGCTCGAGTTGAATGCGGTTGTCACGCACCCAGTCGGCCACACGAAAGGGCCCGGTTCCGACCGGCTCGTTGCCGAAGTCGTGGTCGGCTTCGATCAGCTCCGCCGGCAGGATGGCGCCCCACCCCGATGCCAGGGAGGCAAGCAGCGGCGCGTGCGGGCGGTCGAGCTCGAAGACCACCGTATACGGGTCGGGCGTGATGATGCGCGAGATGGAGGAGAACTCCGGTTTCCAGGGGGAGCCCGAGTCATCGGCGAGGATGCGCTCGAAGGTCGCCTTCACGTCGGCGGAGGTCATCTCCGAGCCGTCGTGAAACTCGACCCCCTCCCGGAGGGTGAAGGTCCACTCGAGCTCGTCGTCACTCGTTTCCCAGGACGTGGCGAGGGCCGGCTCGATGCGGCCTTCCTGGTTCGGGGCCACGAGGGTGTCGTAGACATTTCTCAGCACCTGGAATGTCAGTGTGCCCGACGTGGCGTGAGGATCGAGGGTGTCCGGCTCACCGGCTATGGCGACCTCTACCACCTGCGATTCGGCCGCGGGCTCGGCGCCACCGGCGGCAAACGCCGGGCCGGCTGTCAGAAACGCGAGCGCTCCGATGAGCGCGCTAATGATCACGCGAATGTGCGTGCGGTTTGTCATAATTCGCTCCTTCCGTCCCCATTGTAGCGCAGCCGCCTGTCGTGGAAAACAGGCGTATCCTCGAAGAGCTGCTTCGTGTAGGGGTCTGAGGGGGCGTGCAGAAGCCGCTCAGTGGGGCCCTGCTCCACGATGCGCCCGTCGCTCATCACTGCGATCTCATCGCTGAGGAAGGCAACGACGTTGAGATCGTGTGAGATGAACAGGTACGTCAGGTCGAGCTCGTCCTTGATGTCGAGCAGGAGGTTGAGAATCTGCGCCTGGATGGATACGTCGAGGCTCGACACCGGCTCGTCGAGGACGAGGAGCTCCGGCCCGGCGGCGAGCGCCCGGGCGATGCCGATGCGCTGCCGCTGCCCGCCGGAGAACTCGTGCGGCAGGCGATCCTGATCGCCGGCGGCGAGACCCACTTGCGTCAGCAGCTCCCCCACCCGCTCCCTCCGCGCACCGCGTCGCCGCATGTGCTGCAGCAGTGCCTCCTCGATGCTCGCACCCACCGTAAGCCGCGGGTTGAGCGACGAGTTGGGATCCTGAAAGACGATGCCGAGCCGCGGGCGCATCAGTCTCAGCTCACGCCTCGTTATGCGCCCGAGCTCCACATCCCCGACGGTAACCGTGCCCGCGTCCGGCGGGTCGAGGTACAGGAGCGCCCGCGCGAGGGTGCTCTTCCCCGCCCCGGACTCGCCGACGATACCAAGGGTCTTTCCCCGCGGGACCGCCACCGATACCTCTTTCAGCGCCGTCACCCGCGTGCGCCCGAGCACGCCCCGGCGCACGTGTGTCTTCCACAGGTCCGTCGCCCTGATGCAGTCAGCCATCGCGTCCTCCACGGAGCTCCTCGGCGAAGTGACAAGCCGAAAGGTGTCCCGGCGCGTGCTCGACGAGTGGCGGCGGGACCTGACAGCATACCTCACGCGCGAGTGGACACCGCGGGTGGAAGGGGCATCCCGGGGGAAGGGCGTGAGGATCCGGCGCCCGGCCGGGCACGGAACGGAGCCTCCCGCCGCGCTTGTCCGCTTCGGGGATGGCGCTTATCAAAAGATCGGTATAGGGATGGAGAGGACCCTCGAAAAGATCCCCCGCGGAAGCCGATTCCACGATGCCGCCGGCGTATATCACCGATACGTGGTCGGCCACCGCCTGCACGACCCCGAAGTCGTGGGAGACGAACAGAATGCCCATGTCGAGCCGGTTGCGCAAGCGCTTGAGAAGTCGAAGGATCTGCCCCTGCACCGTGGCATCAAGCGCAGTGGTGGGCTCGTCGGCTATGAGCAGTCCCGGCGCGCAGGAAATTGCCATGGCAATGAGGGCGCGCTGCTTCATGCCGCCGGATAGCTCGTGTGGATAGCTCCTGAGCACACGGTGGGCATCGGAAAGCTCCACGAGCTTCACGAGCCGCAGCGCCCGGGCCCGCGCCGCCCCTCGCGAGAGACCGAGATGCTCTTCGAGCCCTTCCGATACCTGACGGCCGACCCGTAAGGAGGGGTTGAGATGGCGCCCCGGATCCTGGAACACCATGCCGATCTGCGCACCCCTGATGGAGCGCAACCCGTCGCGGTCGAGTGTGGTAAGCTCGGTGCCGCAGTAACGGATGCTGCCGCTCTCTACCGTCGCGGTCTCCGGCAGAAGGCCGGGGATAGCGCGGGCGGTGACGCTCTTTCCCGCGCCGGATTCGCCGACGAGGGCGTGAATCTTGCGGTTCTCCACCTCGAGGTTGAGCGAACGCACCGCGCGAATGCGGTCGGACCCCTGGCCAAAGCTCACCGATAGATTCTCGATACGCAGCAGCGATGTCTCCGCTCCCGACATCTTCAGCCTAACCTGATCCGAGGATTCGCCATGCTGTAGAGCACATCCGACGTGAAGTTGACGAGCGAGAACACAACGGCGAGGAAGACAACCGAGGCCTGTATGACGGGGAAGTCCCTGTCGTAAATCCCGGAGAGGAAAAGCCTACCGAGCCCCGGAAGCGAAAACACCTGCTCGATGATGATCGTTCCGCCGAGAAGATAGCCGAGCTGGATGCCGGCAATGGTGATCACCGGAAGCAGAGCGTTGCGCAGCAGATGACGGTAGTGGATGGTGCTCTCGGCCAGCCCTTTCGATTCGGCGGTCAGGACATATTCGCGGTCGAGCTCCTGAATAGCGGAATTGCGCACGATGCGCACCAGCACGGCCGAACGGCTGACACCCAACGCCAGCGCGGGCAGCACGAAATGAGCAAAGCTGTCCCCCCCGAAGAGCGGTGTGATGCCGAGCTTTACCGAGAACACGAGCAGAAGAAGAATCCCGAGCCAGAAGCCCGGCACCGCCATACCTACTTGCGAATAAACCACGCCGACGTAGTCGATGAGCGAGCCGCGACGAACAGCCGAGATTACACCGAGGGGGACCGCGAGCGCGAGCGCAAAGAGAAAAGCGAGACCCGCGAGCAGCAGGGTCACCGGCAGACGCGCCAGTATGAGATCACGCACCGGCTCGTTGGAGAAAAACGAGCGCCCGAAGTCCAGTTTCACAAGGCCGGCGAGCCAGCCGAGATACTGGGTGAGTAGCGGCTCCTCGGTCCCGAGCCTGTCACGGATTTCGGCGAGCTCGGCATCGCTTGCCTCGAAACCCGCGACAACCTCAGCCGGATCACCGGGAAGAACGCGGACGAGGAAAAACACCAGGGTCGAGATAAGCAGAACGGTCAGGAGCAACCGTCCGGCCCGGCGCAGCACGAAGGAAACCATGTGGTTTTGTTATACTGAAGCCGGGGGCTCCTTTCAACCGCCGCGACGCGCTCGCCCACCCAACCTCGCTCCCCAAAAACCCGGGGTTCCGCTTGGACGGAACCCCGGGGCAGGAGGACAATAAACACTGTTTTTACCTTGGTTTTTACATAGTTTTTTACATCAGTGTTAGACAGCCTTCCTGACAAAGAGATTGCAACCTTCGTGCCAGATCCCCAGTCTAATCACCGTGCCGCTATCATTCTTGAGCAGATGAACTTATCCCGGAAGCGCCTGCTGATGGTGACCGGGCTCATCTATGCAAAATTCATAGTTACCTCCCGTAGAATGTATAAATTGTTACACTGATGGGGCTTATGGCGGGAATGCAAAACGCTCACCACAATGCGCAACGCATGTGTGGTATATAGCAGCGTGTGGGTACAATCAGCAGAACAAAATAAGGCGTAAGGAGATGTGAGCGGCTCTCGGGTGCAGACGCACTTCTGCACGCAGGGAGG